>JALSRF010000295.1 GCA_026984895.1 Paracoccaceae bacterium | reverse complement strand
CGGCTGCGGGCATGGCTGCGGGCACGGCTGCGGGCACGGGGCGCAGGACCGTCGCGGTGATCGGCGCCGGCATCGTCGGGGTCTCTGCCGCGATCTGGTTGCAACGCGACGGCCACGACGTCATCCTGATCGACCGCGAAGGCCCGGCGGCGGGGGCGAGCTATGGCAATGGCGGGGTTCTCGCCGCCTGTTCCATCGTGCCGGTCGCGATGCCGGGGCTGCCGATGAAGGCGCCGGCCATGCTGCTGGATCCCAACCAGCCATTGTTCCTGAAATGGGGATATCTGCCGCGCCTGATGCCATGGCTGCTGCGCTATCTGCGCCGCGCCAACGAACGCGACGCGCGCCGGACCGCCGCCGCCGTCGCCGCGCTCATCGCCGACAGTCTGGCCGACCATCAGGCGCTGGCCGCGGGCACCGGTGCCGAACGCTGGATCGTGCCCTCGGACTACCTGTTCATCTATAACGACCGCGCGCATTACCGGGCCGACGCGCTGGGCTGGCAGATCAGGGCGGAACACGGGTTTCAATGGGACGAACTGGAGGCCGACGCCTTTCACGCCTATGACCCGGTATTTTCGCATGATCTGAACTTTGCCACGAAGCTGGGCAATCACGGGCGCATCTGCGATCCGGGCGCCTATGTCGCGCGGCTGGCACGCCATGTGGTCGAAGCGGGCGGACGGATGATCATCGCCGAGGTTGACGACGTGGCGCGCGACGGCGGAGCGGTCACCGGGGTGCGCGCGGGCGGTGAAACCATCGCCTGTGACGCGGTGGTGGTGGCCACCGGCGCATGGTCGGGACCGCTGGCAAGGAAACTGGGCGTCAGGGCGCCGCTGGAAAGCGAACGCGGCTATCATCTGGAATTGTGGGAACCGTCGGTGATGCCGAAATCGCCGGTGATGGTGGTGTCGGGCAAGTTCGTGATGACACCGATGGAGGGGCGCTTGCGGCTGGCCGGAATCGTCGAATTCGGCGGGCTGGAGGCGCCGGCATCGCGCGCGCCGCTGGAGTTGCTGAAAAGGAACGTGCGCGCCGCCCTGCCCGGGATAAGCTGGAAAAAGGAGGAAGAATGGATGGGCCACCGCCCCGCCCCGGCGGATTCGATTCCCGTGATCGGAGAGGTTCCGGGACTCAAGGGGGCGTATCTGGGGTTCGGGCATCATCATGTCGGCCTGACGGGCGGTCCGAAAACCGGGCGGCTGCTGGCACGGATGATATCCGGGCACATCCCCAATGACGACATGAGTGCCTATGCCCCGGCACGCTTCATGTGAAACCGAGGCCGAAAGAACGGCCTGAACCAATACCACAGGGAGAAGACCATGAAAAAACTTTCCAAACTGCTTGCAGGCACGGCGCTGGTTGCGGCCACATCCGCCCCCGCGCTTGCCGAGGTCTGGGACATGCCGATGGCGTATTCGGCGTCGAATTTTCATTCGGTGACCGGCGCGGAGTTTGCCAGGTGCGTGACCACGGGCACGGGGGGCGAGATCGAGATTGTGACCCACCCGGGGGGATCGCTTTTCAAGGGGGCGGACATCAAGCGGGCGGTCCAGACCGGCCAGGTGCCGATCGGCGAGCGCCTTCTGTCGGGCCACCAGAACGAGAACGCCCTTTTCGGCTTTGACAGCGTGCCGTTCCTGGCCACGTCCTTTGACGATGCCGACAAGCTGTGGAAGGCGGCCAGGGGTCCGATCAGCGACCTTCTTGCCAGCCAGAACCTGACGCTGCTCTATTCGGTGCCCTGGCCGCCGCAGGGGCTCTATTTCAAGAACCCGGTCACGTCGGTCGCCGACATGAAGGGGGTGAAGTTCCGTTCCTACAACAACGCCACCTCGCGCCTTGCCGAGCTCACCGGCATGCTGCCGGTCACCATCGAGGCGGCCGAGATCAGCCAGGCCTTCGCCACCGGGGTTGCCGATTCCATGATCTCGTCCGGGGCCACCGGCTATGACCGCAAGGTATGGGAATCGCTGAACTATTTCTACGATGTGCAGGCCTGGCTGCCGCGCAACTACGTGCTGGTCAATTCCGACGTCTGGAACGCCACCTCGCCGGCCAACCGGAACGTCATCCGCGGCTGCGCCCAGCTGGCCGAATATGCCGGCGAATGGCGTTCGAAGGAATACACCGGCTTCACGCTTCAGGGGCTGCGCGACGGCGGCATGACCGTGGCGCCGCCCAGCGACCAGCTGCGCGCGGACCTGGAGAAGGTGGGCAAGACCATGACCGCCGAGTGGCTTGAGGCCGCGGGCCCCGAGGGCCGGGCGATCGTCGAGGCCTATCGCGCAATGAAGTAACGCCGGCCGGCAGGGGCGGTCCGGTTCCCGAACGGCCCCTGTCGCGCGTTGGCAGCCAAGCGGCGGAGAGCATCATGACCATGGCAAGGCGGCTTCGGGCCGCGCTCGATTTCCTGTATCTGGCCTCCGGTGTGCTGGCGGCGCTGTGTCTGGTTGCGATCCTTGTGCTGATCGTCATCCAGATGGTCGCGCGCTGGACCGGCGAGGTGTTCCCCGGCGCCCCGGACTATGCCGGCTATGCGATGGCGGCGGCCAGTTTCCTGGCCTTTGCCAGCGCGCTGAACCACGGCGCGCATATCCGGGTCTCGATCCTGCTCAATGCGGTGGGCAACAGGGCCGCGCGCTGGCTTGAAATCTGGTGCTTCGGCATCGGCAGCCTGATTGCCTGGTATTTCGTCCATTTCGCCTGGCGCTTCGTCTACTGGTCGTGGAAATTCCACGACGTCAGCCAGGGCCAGGACAGGACCGCGCTGTGGGTTCCGCAGTCGGCAATGCTGGCGGGGGCCGTGATCCTTGCGATCGCGCTGAGCGACAACCTCGTGCACCTGATCTTCACCGGCCGGCACAGGCTGCGGACGGATGTGATCGAACAGAGCTTCGGGGAATAGCGGACATGCAGGACGTATCGATCATCGTGCTGTTCATCTTCGTTCTGTTCACGCTGCTGGGCACCGGGGTCTGGGTGGGGCTGGCGTTGATGGGCGTGGCCTGGGTGGGGATGGAGCTGTTCACCACCCGCCCCGTGGGCGATACCATGGTCACCACCATCTGGTCGGCGGCTTCCTCCTGGACGCTGACGGCGCTGCCGCTGTTCATCTGGATGGGCGAAATCCTTTTCCGGACAAGGCTTTCCGAGGACATGTTCAAGGGGCTGGCGCCGTGGCTGGCGCGCCTGCCGGGGGGGTTGGTGCATACCAATATCGTCGGCTGCACGGTGTTTGCCGCCGTTTCCGGGTCTTCCGCGGCCACCCTGAGCACGGTCGGCAAGATGTCGATCCCCGAGCTGCGCAAGCGCGACTACCCCGAAGAGATGATCATCGGCACCCTGGCGGGCGCTGCGACGCTGGGGCTGATGATCCCGCCGTCGCTGACGCTGATCGTCTACGGCGTCACCATCAACGAAAGCATCTCCAGGCTGTTCTTTGCCGGGGTGCTGCCGGGGCTGGTGCTGGCGGCGATGTTCATGGCCCATGTCGCGATCACCTCGCGTGTGTCGAAGAAATGGCACCCCCGGGCGGAAGAGCCGATGCCCCTGGCCCGGAAGGTGGTCAATTCGCGCTTCCTGATCCCGGTGCTGGCGCTGATCTCGGTGGTCATCGGCTCGATGTATCTGGGCTATGCCACGGCAACCGAGGCCGCCGCCTTCGGGGTCATCGGCGCGCTGATCCTGGCGGCGGGCCAGGGATCGCTGAGCTGGAAGACCTTCGCCGACAGCCTGATGGGGGCGACGCGCACCAGCGCGATGATCGCGCTGATCCTCGCCGGGGCGGCGTTCCTGTCGCTGGCCATGGGCTTCACCGGGCTGCCGGCGGGCCTGGCGAGACTGATCGCGCAGATGCAGCTGACGCGCTTCGAACTGCTGATGGTGCTGCTGGTGTTCTACATCGTGCTGGGCATGTTCCTGGACGGGATTTCCTCGGTGGTGCTGACCATGGCGGTGGTCGAGCCGATGATCCGCCAGGCGGGGATCGACCTGATCTGGTTCGGCATCTTCATCGTGGTGGTGGTGGAGATGGCCCAGATCACCCCGCCGATCGGCTTCAACCTGTTCGTTCTGCAGGGCATGACCGGCCACGACATGGGCTTCATCGCGCGCGCGGCCTTTCCGATGTTCCTGATCATGGTCGCGATGGTGTTCGTGCTCATCGCCTTCCCGGATCTGGCGACATGGCTGCCGGACAACATCCGCAAGGCTCCCGGCTGAGCACCGGGCTGGCACCCGGCTGGCACCGGGACGGGCGTTGCGAGGGCGGCCGCCGCGGGAACGGGCGTTGCGGGAACGGCGCTGCCGGGGCGACGGTCTGCCGGATCGCAAGCGCTGCCGGGGCGGTGGTGCTGCTGGAGAGAATTGAACTCTCGACCTCTCCCTTACCAAGGGAGTGCTCTACCTCTGAGCTACAGCAGCGCCTGTCGTGGGCGGCTGATTAGACGCAAATCGCTCCTGTGGCAAGCCCAATCTGGACCGTGCCCTCCGCTTCCGGTAACAAGAGGAGCATGAAGCGAAAAATACCGGATTCCAAGAAGAAAACGGATGCGGCATCGCGAAACGCGCGTCTGAAGGCGGCCCTGAAACGCAATCTGGCCCGGCGCAAGGCACAGGCCCGCGCGCGCGGCACTGCGCCAGGCGGTGCGGCAGGTGATGCGCCAGGCGGTGAGGCAGGCGGTGCGGGGCAGGACAAGGGCGAGGTGGGCGAATGGACTCAATTCTGATCAGGGGCGGCGGTGCGCTGGACGGCCAGGTCGAGATTGCCGGCGCAAAGAACGCCTGCCTGACGCTGATGCCGGCCACGCTGCTGGCCGAGGAACCGCTGACGCTGACCAACGTGCCGCGCCTGTCGGATATCACGACGATGACGACGCTGCTGCGTTCGCTCGGGGCGGAGGTGTCCAGCCTGCAGGACGGGCGGGTGCTGGCCCTGTCCGGCCATGGCGCCGACAACCCGCTGGCGCATTACGATATCGTGCGCAAGATGCGCGCCTCGAACCTGGTGCTGGGCCCGCTGCTGGCGCGCCACGGCCAGGCGGCGGTGTCGCTTCCGGGGGGGTGCGCCATCGGCGCGCGGCCGATGGACATCCATGTGCAGGGGCTGGAGGCCCTGGGCGCCGAGATCGAACTGAAGGACGGCTATCTGCATGCGGCGGCCCCCAGGGGGCTGCGCGGGGGCGAGGTCACCTTTCCCTTCGCCTCGGTCGGGGCCACCGAAAACGTGATGATGGCGGCAACCCTGGCGCGCGGCACGACACGCATCCACAATGCCGCGCGCGAACCCGAGATTTCCGATCTTGCCACCTGTCTGCGCGCCATGGGGGCGCGAATCCAGGGAGACGGCAGCGCGACGATCACCATCGAGGGCGTGGACAGGCTGCACGGCGCGACCCATCCGGTGATCGCCGACCGGATCGAACTGGGCACCTACATGCTGGCCCCGGCGATTGCCGGCGGCCAGGTCGAACTGATCGGCGGCGCGCTTGAACTGGTCGGCGCCTTTGCCGAAAAGCTGCACGAGGCCGGGGTCGAGGTGGAAGACACCGGGCACAGCCTGCGCGTCAGCCGCACGAACGGGCGGGTGCGGGCGGTGAACGTGACAACCCGCGTCTTTCCCGGCTTTCCCACCGATCTCCAGGCGCAGATGATGGCGCTGCTCACCACCGCCCAGGGCGTCAGCGTGCTGGAGGAAACCATATTCGAAAACCGCTTCATGCATGCCCCGGAACTGGTGCGCATGGGCGCGCGCATCGAGGTGCAGGGCGGCACCGCCACCGTGACCGGGGTCGAGCGGCTGAAGGGCGCGCCGGTGATGGCGACGGACCTGCGCGCCTCGGTCTCGCTGATCCTCGCGGGGCTCGCCGCCGAGGGGGAAACCGTGGTAAGCCGGGTCTATCACCTGGATCGTGGATACGAGCAGGTGGTGCGCAAGTTTTCGGGCATCGGCGCCCGGATAGAACGACTCAGGAGCTGATGGTGGACGACGCCCGTTTCGAAGATGCCGCAGAACGGCCCGTGCGCCTGCTGGCGCGCGACGAAGACGACCTGCAGGTCATCGCCGCGCTGACCCAGGATGCGGTCTTTCCGGCCTCGGAAATGACTTGGGACCGGCGCCAGCGCCGCTTTGGCGTGCTGCTGAACCGCTTCCGCTGGGAAGATGCGCAAAAACCCGCCCGCCGCAAGCGCCCGTTCGAACGGGTGCAGTCGGTGCTGGTCATCGAGGATGCGACCAGGGTCGTGACCCAGGGCGTCGATCCGCGTGAGCGGGACGTGGTCCTGTCGCTGCTCGACATCGGTTTCGAACCTGCCGCCGAAGGGGCCGGGCGGGTGGTGATGACCCTGGCCGGCGACGGCGCGCTTGGCGTCGATGTCGAGGCTTTGGAGGTAAAGCTCAAGGATGTGACGCGCCCCTACATCGCGCCCTCGAAAAAGAGGCCCAGCCACGACTGACGCGCGGCGCATGCCACGCGGGCGCGCCCGCGGCACGAGACCGCGACAGCAGACCGCGACCGGCGTTCGCGACAGGAGACCGACCAGATGCCCCAGTTCCTTTCCACCGGCGATGACGATTTCGAGGCGCAATTTGCGACCCTGCTTGCGCGCAAGCGCGAGGACGCCCCCGAAGTGGACGAGGCCGTCGCCGGGATCATCGCGGACGTGCGCCGGCGCGGCGATGCGGCGCTTGTGGAACTGACCGCGCGTTTCGATCGCCTCGAACTCAGCGCCGAGACGCTGGCGTTCACCCGGCAGCAGATCGACGAGGAATGCGCCCGGGTTCCCGGCCCCGAACGCGCGGCGCTGGAACTGGCGGCCGATCGCATCCGCGCCTATCATCAGCGCCAGATGCCCGCCGACGAAAGCTGGCATGACAAGACCGGGGCCATGCTGGGCTGGCGCTGGACGCCGGTGCGGGCGGCGGGGCTCTATGTGCCGGGCGGGCAGGCGTCCTACCCGTCGTCGGTGCTGATGAATGCCATTCCCGCCCGGGTTGCCGGGGTCGAGGATCTGGTGATCTGCGCCCCCACGCCGGACGGGGAGGTAAACCCGCTGGTGCTGCTGGCGGCGCGGCTTTCGGGGGTCGAGACGGTCTACCGCATCGGCGGCGCCCAGGCGATTGCCGCACTCGCCTACGGCACCCGCACGATCCGCCCGGTCGACATGATCACCGGGCCGGGCAATGCCTATGTCGCGGCAGCCAAGCGGCGCGTGTTCGGGCGCGTGGGCATCGACATGATCGCCGGCCCCTCTGAGATCCTCGTCATTGCCGATGCGCATAACGACCCGGACTGGCTTGCGCTTGACCTGCTCAGCCAGGCCGAGCACGACGCCAGCGCGCAGGCGATCCTGATCACGCCCGATGCCGATTTCGCCGCGCTCATGCTCGAGGTGGTCGAGGACCGGCTGAAAACGCTGGCGCGCGCCGACATCGCCGGGGCAAGCTGGCGCGACAACGGGGCGGTGATCGTGGTGCGCGACCTGGGAGAGGCGGCGGCGCTGTGCGACCGGATCGCGCCCGAACACCTTGAACTCTGCGTGCAGAACCCCGATGCGCTGATGGCCAATATCCGCCATGCGGGCGCGATCTTCCTGGGGGCCTACACGCCCGAGGCCATCGGCGATTACGTCGGCGGGCCCAACCATGTGCTGCCCACGGCGCGCTCGGCGCGGTTTTCCTCGGGGCTGTCGGTGCTCGACTTCATGAAGCGCACCACCATCGCGCGGATGACGCCCGAAGCCCTTGCCACGATCGGCCCGGCGGCCGAGGTGCTGGCCCGCTCGGAAAGCCTCGATGCGCACGGCCAGTCGGTGCGCGCCCGGCTGGACCGGCTGAACCGGCGAAAGGTGTGAACATGTCGCGCCTGATCCGCGTCGAGATCGACGATACCAACCTGCCACCGCCCACGCCCGAGATCGAACAGGAACGCCGGGTGGCGATCTTCGATCTTCTGGAGGAAAACAGCTTCGATCTGCCCGCGCGCGAAGGCCGCAGGCCGGTCGCCGGCCCCTACGCGCTGAAACTCTCCATCCGCGACCGCCGCCTGGTTTTCGAAATCGCCGGGGAAAACGGCGAGAGGGCGGCCGAATTTCACCTGTCCCTCGGGCCGTTCCGGCAGGTGGTGAAGGACTACTTCCAGATCTGCGAAGCGTATTTCGACGCGGTGAAACGCCTGCCGCCCGGCCAGATCGAGGCCATCGACATGGGCCGGCGCGGCATCCACGACGAGGGCGCGCGGGTGCTGTGCGAACGCCTCGAAGGCAAGGCCGAGGTCGATCGCGCCACAGCCCGCCGCCTGTTCACGCTGATCTGCGTGCTGCACTGGGGGGGCTAGGACGCATGGCGGCCACGCTTCCCTCGTCCGTGCTGTTTTGCTGCGATCACAACGCGATCCGCTCGCCCATGGCCGAAGGACTGATGAAGAAATTCTACGGCCAGGCCGCCTATGTGCAGTCCGCCGGGGTGAAGAACGACCTCGAAATCGACGGCTTCGCGGTGGCGGTCTGCGCCGAGATGGGCGTGGAACTCGCCCGCCATCGCGCCCGCTCGTTCGAGGAAATGCAGCAATGGGGCGATGACCTGTCGGGGTTTGACCTGATCGTGGCCCTGTCTCCGGCATCGCAGCGCCAGGCGCTGGAACTGACCCGCTACTACAGCCTCGAGGTGGAGTACTGGCCAATCCTGGACCCGGCCGGGATCGGGCGCAGCCGCGAGGAAAAGCTCGCCGCCTACCGCCAGACGCGCGACCAGATCGTCACCCGCATGCAGCACCGCTTCGGCTCGCCGGCGCTCCCCCCCGACTGACGCGCCCAGGCCTGCGCCGGCGCCTCTTCTTCTGTCCGGAAATATCCCTGCCGGAGGCGGCCGCGCGCGCCACGGGTCCTGCCGGCTGGCCCCGCCGGCACGGCGCACCAGCGGCCGCTTTCGCCGCCCGGCCCACCCGCCGGGCGCCGAATTCCGCCATTCAGCCCTTGAAACCGGTTGAATTTGGGCGCATTTAACACGCGCCCGCAACTTTGGCGGGCGTTCAGAGACGGAGTGAACATGGCCAAGGAAGAACTGCTCGAATTTCCCGGTGTCGTGAAGGAACTCCTGCCCAATGCGACATTCAGGGTCGAGCTGGAAAACGGCCATGAGATCATCGCGCATACGGCAGGCAAGATGCGCAAGAACCGCATCCGCGTTCTGGCAGGCGACAAGGTCCAGGTCGAAATGACCCCTTACGATCTGACCAAGGGTCGGATCAACTATCGTTTCAAGTAAGGCGCACCGCTTGCGCCTGATCCTCGGCTCCGGCAGCCCGCGCCGGCTGGAACTGCTGGCCTCGCTGGGCGTGCGCCCGGACGAGATAATCCCGCCCCGGAGCGATGAAACCCCGCGCAAGGGCGAACTCCCGCGCGCCTACTGCCGCCGGATCGCCCGCGAAAAGGCGCTGGCACTGGAGGCCGAAGCCGATGCCGTCGTGCTGTGCGCCGATACCACGGTGGCGCTCGGCCGGCGCATCCTGGGCAAGCCGGCGGATGCCGGAGAGGCCGCGGCGTTTCTGACAAGCCTCGCCGGGCGCCGTCACAACGTGATCACCGCAGTTGCCGTGAAACGGGGCGCGCGCCTCTGGCAACGCGATGTGCTGAGCGCGGTGAAGATGAAGCGGCTCTCGGATGTCGAACTCAACGCCTACCTCGCCTCGGGCGAGTGGCGGGGCAAGGCCGGCGGCTACGGCATTCAGGGGATGGCGGGGGCGTTCATCCCCTGGATCCAGGGATCGTTCACGGCGATCATGGGATTGCCCGTCGCCGAAACCGCAACCTTGCTTCAGGCGGCGGGCTACCCGGTGTTCGGGACGCGGCAATGAAGGGGCGCATCGTCGCGCTGGGCCGGGTGAACACACGCGAGGCCGCGGCGCTCATCGTCGACGGCCGGTTGCAGGATTTCCTGATCGATCCCGACCGGCAGGTCGCGCCGCCGCCCGGCACGGTCTTTCGCGCGATCTGCGATCGTGCGCTCAAGGGGCAGGGGGCGATGATGCTGCGCCTGCCGGCGGGCCGCCGGGCCTTTCTGCGCCAGGCCGGGGGGCTGCGGCCCGGGCAGGCGGTGCTGGTGCAGGTCAGCGGTTATGCCGAAACCGGCAAGGCGATCCCGGTGACCATGCGGCTGCTGTTCAAGGGCCGCTATGCCATCGTGACACCCGATGCGCCGGGGGTGAACATTTCGCGCCGCCTGCGCGACGAGGACGCGCGCGCGCGGCTGCGCGAAATCGCCGCCCCGGTCCTTGCCGGCGTTGACGGGATCGGCCTGATCCTGAGGTCATCGTGCCGGGGGGCGGCGCAAGAGGCGATCGCCGCCGATATCGCCGCCATGCGCGATGTGGCGCAAAAGGTCCTTGCGGGGGGCGCCGGTTCGCAGCCCGAACTGCTGCTGGAAGGCGCCGGCGCGCACGCGCTGGCGTTGCGCGACTGGGACGAGCCCGATCTGCTGGCCGAGGGGGAGGGCGCCTTTGACGATCACGCCGTGCACGATCTGCTGGAGGCGCTTGCCTGCGGCCGTCACCCGCTGCCGCACGGGGCATGCGCCTTCGTGGAGCCGACCCGCGCCCTGGTCGCGGTGGATGTCAACACCGGCCCCGACACAAGCCTTGCGGCGGGGCTCAAGGCAAACATTGCCCTTGCCAGGGAGCTGCCGCGCATCCTGCGCTGTCTTGGGCTGGGCGGCCAGATCACGATTGATTTCGCGCCGCTGGCCAGGAAGGACCGCCGACAGGTAGAGCAGGTGCTCAAGGCGGCCTTCCGGCGCGACCCGATCGACACGGCACTTGCCGGCTGGACCCCGCTGGGGCATTTTGAACTGCAGCGAAAACGCGAACGCCTGCCGGTGCTCGGGGGGGAGCTCGGATGAATTGCCCGATCTGCGGAAAAGACACCAGCGCGCGCTACAGGCCGTTCTGTTCACGGCGCTGTGCCGATGTGGACCTGGGCAAATGGCTGAGCGGTTCCTATGCCATTGCGTGCGACGAAGAAGCGGACCGGCTTGAAAACCCCGAACAACAGCAGGACCAGGCGGAAAAACCGCAGTAAAAACCTGACTTTTGCTCTGGACAGGCGTCGCCCCCAAGTCTAGAACCACCGCCACCCGAGCGGCGTTCCGCTCACCCGTGCCCGGGTAGCTCAGGGGTAGAGCAGTGGACTGAAAATCCTCGTGTCGGTGGTTCAAATCCGCCCCCGGGCACCATTCTTTTCCAGAAAATTATTTAATATCAGTATATTGATGGAAGGAGTAAAATTTCCGTCCACCTTTCTGTCCACCCTATGGCTCTGGTTGACCG
>JALSRF010000294.1 GCA_026984895.1 Paracoccaceae bacterium | reverse complement strand
CCGATGTCCGGCACAGCCGGATCGAGGGCGCCGGGCACATGCTGCCGGTCACCCACCCGGCGCAGACCGCCGATGCGATCCGTGCCTTCTGGGAGGAGACGGCGGCAGCAGAGCAAAGTCGGAATCCCTGAAGGATTTCGGCCCGCGCTCCTTCAGGCAAGGCGGTGGCGCCCGGTCACGCGCGCACCAGCTGCACGAAGCGGTCGATCTCGGCGTCGGTGGTGCACCAGCTGCACACCAGCCGTGCCGACAGGATTTCGTCGTCCGGCCCGTCCAGCGTTGCGTTCATGTCGGGCCAGAAGTAATAGGCCGCCCCGGCCTCCTGCGCGCGCCGGTGCCCGGCACGGGGCCAGCCGGCGAACACCGCGTTGGCTTCGCGCGGGTGCACCAGAGCGGTGCCGGGAACGGACAGCAGCCCTTCGCTCAGCCGTGCCGCCGCCCGGTTTGCCGCGCGCGCCATGTCCAGCCACAGGTCGCCCTCCAGATAGGCCGCCATCTGTGCCGACAGGTAGCGGTGCTTGGAAAACAGGTGTCCGGCGCGCTTGCGGCGCAGCTCGAATTCCCAGGCGCGCGCGGGGTCGAAAAGCACCACCGCCTCGACCCCCATCAGCCCGTTCTTGGTGCCGCCGAAGGACAGCACGTCAACGCCCGCCTTCCAGGTCATCTCGGCCGGGCTGGCCCCGGTTGAAACCAGCGCATTGGCAAACCGCGCCCCGTCCATGTGCACCGGCAGCCCGTATTCGCGCGCCACGGCGCTGATCGCCGCAACCTCATCCGGGCCATAGACCGCCCCGGCTTCGGTCGCGTTGGTGATCGACACCGCGCCGCGCTGCACCGCGTGGACAAAGCCCTGGTGCGTGCTCTCGACGGCCGCGCGCAGCGCCTCGGGCGAAACCTTCGCATCCGCCCCGTCAAGCAGCACCAGCTTGGCGCCGCCGGTGTAGAACTCGGGCGCGCCGCATTCGTCCATCTGGATGTGCGAATCCCGATGGCAGTAGATCGTCTGCCAGGGCGCGGCCAGGCAGGCAAGCGACAGCGCGTTGGCGGTGGTGCCTGTGGCCACCAGGTAGACCGCGGCCTCGGGGGCTTCGAAGATCTCGCGCAGGCGGGCGCGCACCCGGTCCATGAGAGGATCGGCGCCATAGGGCATGGCAAAGCCCTGATTGGCCCCGTGCAGCGCCTCCAGCACCTGCGGGTGCACGGGCGAAGCGTTGTCGGATGTGAAAATCATCGGGCGTCGTCCTCGATTATGAAATCTTCCCAGTCGTCTTCGTGCACCTCGAATTCGGGCACTGTCCAGCCCTGAACCGAAATGCCGGCCGCGTGCACGGTCTCGGGGGTGCCCGAGATCAGCGGGTGCCAGTCGTAAAGCGCCTTGCCTTCCCAAAGCAGCCGGTAGGCGCAGGTTTCGGGCAGCCAGTAGGCGTGTTCGGCGATGCTGGCGGGCGTCATGGTGATGCATTCGGGCACGATCTGGTGGCGGATGTCGTACTGGCCGCAGCGGCAGGTTTCGTTGTCGAGCAGCCGGCAGGCAACCCGGGTCAGCGCCACTTCGCCGGTGTCCGGGTCTTCCAGCTTGTTCAGGCAGCAGCGCCCGCAGCCGTCGCAAAGGGCCTCCCATTCGCGCGGGGTAAGGTTCTTCAGCGGCACGTGTTCCCAGAAACGCTCGCGCAGGCCGTGGCGCCGGATCGGGTCCGTCATGCGATTTCGGCGCCGGTTCCGAGCCCGGCCAGGATGTCGCGCGCCCTGGCGCAATCCCGGTCCATCTGCGCGACCAGCGCATCGAGGCTGTCGAACTTCTTTTCCGGGCGCAGGTATTCGATGAAGGCGACCGAAAGATGTTCGCCGTAGAGATCGCCGGAGAAATCGAAGAGGAAGGTTTCAAGGTTGGGCTGGTTGTCGCCGAAGGTGGGGCGCACCCCGACCGAGGCAGCGCCGTCGTAGCGGCCCTTGTGCGCCCCGGTCAGGACCTCGACCTTGACCGCGTAGATGCCGAAACGCGGCGGGTGCAGGCGCATGATCGACATGTTGGTTGTCGGATAGCCCAGTTCGCGCCCGCGCCGGTCGCCGCCGAACACCTCGCCGTCGATCCGGTGCCAGTGGCCCAGCATTTTCGCCGCGTCGCGCGGCCGGCCGTCTGCCAGCGCCTTGCGGATGGCGGTCGAGGAAATCTCCAGCCCCTCCACATGCAGCAGATCGGCAACCGTGACGCCGAACCCCATGTCACGGCCAAAGGCCTTCAGGCTGTCCACGTCGCCGTCGCGCCCCTTGCCGAACTGGAAATCGGCGCCCACCACCACATGGCGCACGCCCAGCCCTTCGGCCAGCACTTCGCGGGCGAACCGCTCGGCACTGAGCGCGGACAGGAGTCCGTCGAACGGCAGTTCGTAAAGCCGCTCGACCCCCAGCTTTTCGAACCGGTGGGCGCGGGTTTCGGCATTCATCAGCCGGAACGGGGGCGCGGTGGGGGCGAAGAATTCGCGCGGGTGGGGCTCGAAGGTGACGATGCCAAGCGGGGCGGAAAGCGCCCCGGCGCGCTCGCGCGCGATGTCGATGACGTGCCGGTGGCCCAGGTGCACGCCGTCGAAATTGCCGATCGCGACAGAGGCGCCGCTGTCGTCCCTTTTCAGCCCGGTCCAGAATCTGATCGTTTGCATCTGCGGGGCGCCCCGTGCGGGCCTGGCCCGCGCTCAGTCGAACTTGCGGCTTGGCGCCAGAACCAGCGCTTCACCCTTCAGAACGACGGTATCTCCCACCGAGCAGCGACAATCAAGCCTGACCCGACGGCGCGCGTGATCGATTTCCAGCACCGAGACCTCTGCGCGCACCAGATCGCCGGGGCGCACCGGGGCGAGGAATCTCAGCGTCTGCCCCATGTAGACCGTGCCGTGGCCCGGCAACTGTTCACCGATCACCGCCGAGATCAGCCCGGCGGTCAGCATCCCGTGCGCGATGCGGCCCTGAAAGATCGTGTCGCGGGCATAGTCGTCGTCCAGGTGCACCGGATTGCGGTCGGTCGAGACCTCGGCGAACAGTTCGATATCGCGCGCGCTCACCTCCTTGAGAAGGTGCCGGCGCATGCCGATTTCCAGATCTTCGATGCAGATCGTGCCGCGGGGCATGTTGTCGAGCATGGCAGGCGAATCCGGTTGGGTCATGTTGCGCCGCAGCATAGGTTCATTGCGGCGCGGGCGCAATTAAAAGTCGCAAAATTACAGCCCGATGCAATTTTATTACCCCTTCGCCCCGTTCCGCCGCCGAGAACCCGGCGCCGAGATCCCGGAGCCGGGACCCCGGAGCCGAGATCTTGGAAAGGATTCGGGCCGCTTCCCTTCCGGGAGCCGGTTCGTGCCAGCCCCGCGCGACGCCGCGGGACAACGTCGGTCCGGGTCTATCTGAGCGCCGGGATGACGCAGGTCGGGGTGACCTGTTCGGCCGCGAAAAAATCGTCCAGCGCTTTCGGGTCGGGCCGTTCGGGGTCGGGGCCGAACCGGCCGGCGGCCAGCCCGCCGGTGACGAACAGCGTATCGAACCCTTCGTTGAGGCCGCCCAGGATGTCGGTGCGGATGCCATCTCCGATTGCAAGGATGCGGTCGTCCGGGACCGCACGGCCGGCCTTCGAGATGCGGTTGCGCGCCATCTGGTAGATCGGCGGATAGGGCTTGCCGAAATACAGGCTTTCGCCGCCCATTTCCGTGTAAAGCGCCGCGATTGCGCCGGCGCACCAGATGCGCCTGTCGCCGTAGTCCACCTGGATGTCGGGGTTGGTGCAGAGCAGCTTCATCCCCCTGGTCTTGGCGTAAAGCAGGGTGGCGCGATAGTCCTCGGGGGTTTCGCTCCGGTCGTCGAACAGGCCGGTGCACACGATGCCCTCTGCCTGTTCCAGCGGCACGCGCCGGATCTGCGAAACGTCGATCCCGTCCTCCAGATCGTCGAACAGGCTTTCGTCCTTTGCGGGCCCCAGGTGATAGACCTTCGTGCCCGCCAGCCCGGCCGCCATCGCCGCGCGCGATGCGTCGCCCGAAGCGGTGATATCGTCGTAGCAGTCGCGCGGCACGCCGATCCGGTCAAGCTGCGAGCGAACCGCCGGGCGCGGGCGCGGCGAATTGGTCAGCAGCATCACGAAACGGCCTTGCGACCTGCAGGCCCGCAAGGCGGAAACCGCATCGGCAAACGGCGCAATCCCGTTGTGAAGGCAGCCCCAGAGATCGACAAGAAGCGCATCGTATCTTGACGAGATGTCAGCAAGCCGGTCGATCGTTTCGGGCATGGTCACCGTTCAGAGCTTGAGGCTGGGGATGATCTGTTTCTTGCGGCTCATGATGCCGGGCAGCACCACCGTATCGCCGCTGGCCGTGGCGCCGAAGGATTTTTCGGCAATTGCCTTCACCATGTCGTCGGGCACCAGAAGCGTTGCTTCCTCGTTCAGGATATCGACGATGAACAGCAGCACCTGGTCCACCGCATCGCGCGCGGCCACTTCGTCCATTGCGGCCATCAGGCCGGCCTTGCGTGCCAGCACCACCCCCGGCGCCGTGGTTTCCAGCACCGAGACCCGCAGTTTCTTGCCGTCGATCTCGAACAGCTTGCTGTCCATGGTCAGAAGCTCGGCATCCGAAAAGGCCGATACGTCGGATTTCGCGGCGAACATCTCTCCGGCATAGGCCGGGATGTCGATGCCCAAGTCGGCGGCCAGCCTGTCGGCCAGCGCGCGGTCGGTGGGCGTGGCGGTGGGCGAGCGGAATTCCAGCGTGTCGGACAGCACGCAGGACAGCATCAGCCCCTTGATCGCGTCGGGGGCCTTGTCCATGTCGCGCCCGATCAGCCAGCTCATCACCGTCGCCGTGGCCGCCACCGGGCGGATCGTCACCTTGATCGGGGCGCGGGTCTTCAGCCCGCCGTTCAGCTGGTGGTGGTCGATCACCTCGGCGATATCGGCCTCGTTCACGTTATCGGGCAGTTCGGCGGGGTTGTTGGTATCGACGATCACCACCTCGTCGCCGGCGCTCAGCGGGCCCAGCGTTTCGGGCATGGCCACACCCCAGCGCTCCAGCACGAAGCGGGCCTCGCTGTTGGGCGGCTCCAGCACGAAGGCGCGCGCCTCCTTGCCCTGCACCGCGCGCAGATACCATTCCCAGATCAGCGCAGAGCAGGTGGCGTCGGTATCGGGGGCCTTGTGGCCGAAAATCTTGATGGTCATTGGGTCGGTCCGGTGAATGCTGTTTGAAGTCGAGCGCCTTATAGGCGGCGGATCGGGGGATGTTAAGGGCAAGAAATCCGCATTCGGATCATCGGGCGGGTTATCTGGCGGATTGTCGGGCGGGCCTGATGTGATAGCGTAAGCGGGCACGCGGATTGTGCTTCTGTCGTTCGGGCGCAGAACAACCAGGGGGAGGGCCCATGCCAACGATCGCGATCAACGGGGCGCAACTGCACTACACCGACAGCGGCGGCGACGGCGACGTGGTGCTGTTTTCCCACGGGCTTCTGTTCAGCAGCGAGATGTATCGCGCCCAGATCGAGCACCTGAGCAGCCGCTACCGCTGCATCGCCTGGGACCACCGCGGCCAGGGCCGGAGCGCGGTGACCGAGGCGGGCTACGACATGGACAGCCTGGCCGAGGATGCGGCGGCGCTGATCCGCGCCCTGGGGATTGCTCCGGTGCATTTCGTGGGCCTGTCGATGGGCGGGTTCGTCGGCATGCGCCTGGCGGCACGACACGGAGAGCTGTTGCGCTCGCTGACGCTGCTTGACACCTCGGCCGAGCCCGAGCCGAACGCCAGGGCCTACCGCAAGCTGGTCTTTTTCACCCGCTGGCTGGGGCCTTGGGCGGTCGCCGACAAGGTGATGCCGATCCTGTTCGGCCAGAGCTTCCTGCGCGATCCGGCCCGCGCCGCGTTGCGCAGATACTGGCGCAACCACATCCGCAACAACGACAGATGGGGCATGGTGCGCTCTTCGCTGGGGGTGATCGAACGCAAGGGCGTGCGCGACGAACTGGCGCGCATCTCGACGCCCACGCTTGTCGTCGTGGGCGAAGAGGACGTGGCGACCGCCCCCGAGGAATCCGAGCGCATCGCGGCCGCAATTCCCGGTGCCCGGCTGGAACGGCTTCCCGGCACGGGGCACATGTCGGCGATCGAAAACCCCGACCGGGTGAACGCCCTGCTCGATGCGTTTCTGGCGCATCCCGCTTGAAACCAGGACCACAGCCGCCGATGGACAAACCGCGGGAAACCGATCTCTACCCCCCGATAAAGGCCTTTCTCGAGGGGCAGGGATACGAGGTCAAGGCCGAGATTGGCGCGGTGGACGTGATGGCGCAGCGCGCCGGCGAAGAGCCGGTGATCGTCGAGCTGAAACTCGCTTTTTCGCTGTCGTTGTTCCATCAGGCGGTGGCGCGACAGGCGGTCAGCGACGCGGTCTATATCTGCGTGCCGCGCGGCAGCGGGCGCCGGTTTGCGGGGGCGTTGAAACAGAACATCGCGCTTTGCCGGCGGCTGGGCATCGGGCTGTTGACGGTGCGCCTGCGCGACGGGCTGGTCGAAGCCCATTGCGACCCGGCGCCCTACCGGCCGGTCAAGTCGAAAAAGCGGCAGGGGCGGCTGTTGCGGGAATTCCAGCGCCGCGTCGGAGACCCGAACGCGGGCGGCCAGACCCGCGTCGGCCTGGTCACTGCCTATCGCCAGGACGCGCTGACCTGTGCTGCGCATCTGGCGGCGCATGGTGCGTGCAAGGGCGCGCATGTGGCGCGCGCAACCGGGGTAGAAACCGCGACCCGGATCATGGCCGCCGATCACTATGGCTGGTTCGAGCGGGTGAAAACCGGTGTTTACCGCCTGACGCCCAGAGGGCATGAGGGATTGCTGGCCTATCGCGCCGCCACCCGGGCCTGAGCCGGGCTTGCGGTGAAGCCGCACCGGGCAAAACCGCCGCGCCAGCGTCAGTTTGCGGCGAACGCGCCTTCGATCAGCATGAGGCCGCCGTTCAGCGTGCCTTCGGCCCAATAGGTTCCACCGGCGCTGGCCGCGTTCACGCCATAGAAGTTGCCGGAAAGCCCGGCCTGGCCGATCGTGACGGCAGAGCCGGGCACCGGTACAAAGGCGATCCCCAGGTCGGTCGAGAAGCGGTTGCCCGAGATATTCTGCGTGCCGCCCGGATTGACCGTGATCGTCGCATCGGGGATTGCAATGGTGCCACCCGCGGCCGCGTCGTCTGTTGTCGACATCGTGCCATTGAGCACGCCGGTTGCGAAATTGGCCGTCAATGTGGTGGAGCCGCGCGAAAACCCGTTGCCGGTCATGGTGCGCACGCTCAATCTGGTCTGCCCGTTATAGGTGGCGCTGCCGCCGCGGGTCGCGGGCGACATCTGGGCCGGATTTGTCTTGTAGCCGACGACAAGGTGCCCGCCATTATAGTAGCCGCTGCCGACGCTGTCCTGGAAGAACATCGTGTGCACGTCATCCGAAAGGGTGATTTCATCGATCAGGTCAGCGTTGCCGGCATAAAATTCACCCGGGGCGACCAGCGGCAGCGTGTATTTCTTGTGGTTCTGTTCGACATAGGCGGTTTGCCCATCAGCGGAAAACGAGACCCTGATGGTCTGATCCTTCAGGCTGCGGGTGCCATTGACCAGAACAAAGCGCTTGACGGCTTGCGTCGGGAATTCGGATCCGGGGCCCACTTTGGTGCCAGAGGTTGCGAAGACCGGTTGCGCCCGTGATGTGACATTGCCGCATGCCGACAGGGCAGCCAGCCCGAGCAAGGCCGCCAAACGGGATGCAGTTTTCATGATCTGTCTCCGGACAGTTGACTAGTTGACGATTTGTTAAATCGGAATTTTGACAAAACGAAGGCCGTGCCCGGCATTGTCCAACTTTCTGGAATCAACACTGTTGACAGGCTTGGGCGGCATCCCTAAATGCCTCCTGTTAGCACTCACCAGAGTCGAGTGCTAACACCCAAATGAAACCTCGAACGAAGGAGCGTTCAGAGATGGCATTCACACCGTTGCATGATCGTGTATTGGTTCGCCGCGTTGAGAGCGACGAAAAAACCGCTGGCGGGCTGATCATTCCCGACACGGCCAAGGAAAAGCCGGCCGAAGGCGAAGTCGTTGCCGTCGGCGATGGTGCGCGCGATGAAGACGGCAAGCGCATTCCGATGGATGTCAAGAAAGGCGACAAGATCCTTTTCGGCAAATGGTCGGGGACCGAGGTTGTTCTTGAAGGCGAAGAACTCCTGATCATGAAGGAAAGCGACATCATGGGGATCATTTCCTGATCCGCGTGACTCTCAGGCACAGATTCTCAATTCAGACGACAAGGAGCAAGCACAATGGCTGCTAAGGACGTCAAATTCGATGCGGATGCCCGCAATCGCATGCTGACCGGCGTGAACATTCTCGCCAATGCCGTGAAGGTTACCCTCGGCCCGAAGGGGCGCAACGTGGTGATCGACAAATCCTTCGGCGCGCCGCGCATCACCAAGGACGGGGTGACGGTTGCCAAGGAAATCGAACTGGAAGAAAAGTTCGAGAACATGGGCGCGCAGATGGTGAAGGAAGTCGCCAGCCGCACCAATGACGAGGCCGGCGATGGCACAACCACCGCCACCGTTCTGGCCCAGGCGATCGTGCGCGAAGGGCTCAAGTCGGTTGCCGCCGGCATGAACCCGATGGACCTCAAGCGCGGCATCGACATGGCCACCGACAAGGTGGTGGAATCGATCAAGGCGGCCGCCCGCGAAGTGAAGGACAGCGACGAGGTCGCGCAGGTCGGCACCATTTCCGCCAACGGCGAAGAGGAAATCGGCCGTCAGATCGCCGACGCGATGCAGAAGGTCGGCAACGAGGGCGTGATCACGGTCGAGGAAAACAAGGGGCTCGAGACCGAAACCGAAGTGGTCGAGGGCATGCAGTTCGACCGCGGCTATCTTTCGCCCTACTTCGTCACCAACCCGGACAAGATGGTGGCCGAACTGGAAGACTGCCTGATCCTGCTGCACGAAAAGAAACTGTCGTCGCTGCAGCCGATGGTGCCGCTCCTGGAAAGCGTGATCCAGTCCTCGAAACCGCTGCTGATCATCGCCGAGGATGTCGAGGGCGAGGCCCTGGCCACCCTGGTGGTGAACAAGCTGCGCGGCGGGCTGAAGATCGCCGCCGTCAAGGCGCCGGGCTTCGGCGACCGGCGCAAGGCGATGCTGCAGGACATCGGCATCCTGACCGGCGGCCAGGTGATCAGCGAAGACCTGGGCATGAAGCTGGAAAACGTCACCATGGACATGCTGGGTTCGGCCAAGAAGGTGACCATCACCAAGGACGAGACCACCATCGTCGATGGCGATGGCGACAAGGCCGAGATCGAGGCGCGCGTCGCCCAGATCCGTCAGCAGATCGAGGAAACCACCAGCGACTACGACCGCGAAAAGCTGCAGGAACGCGTGGCCAAGCTCGCCGGCGGTGTTGCCGTGATCCGCGTCGGCGGCATGACCGAAGTGGAAGTGAAAGAGCGCAAGGATCGTGTTGACGACGCGCTGAACGCGACCCGCGCGGCGGTTCAGGAAGGCGTGGTTGTCGGCGGCGGCGTGGCCCTGGTTCAGGGCGCCAAGGCGCTGGCCAAGCTGAAAGGCAAGAACAGCGACCAGGATGCCGGCATCAACATCGTGCGCAAGGCGCTCGAGGCACCGCTGCGCCAGATCGCCGAAAACGCAGGCGTCGATGGCGCCGTGGTTGCCGGCAAGATCCGCGAAAGCAGCGACAGCTCCTTCGGCTTCAACGCCCAGACCGAGGAATACGGCGACATGTTCAAGTTCGGCGTGATCGACCCGGCCAAGGTCGTGCGCACCGCGCTTGAGGATGCGGCTTCGGTGGCGTCGCTGCTGATCACCACCGAGGCAATGGTGGCCGATGCGCCGCAGAAGGAAAACGCCGGCGCCGGCGCCGGTGGCGGCATGCCCGACATGGGCGGCATGGGCGGCATGGGCGGCATGATGTAAGCCGACTGCTGCACGCGACAATTCGGATCGGGCCGCCTTCGGGCGGCCCTTTTCATTCGCTGCGTTTGCGAATCACGTAAAGCCCGTATCCGGGCCGATGGGTTTCCACCCCGTTCATGTCGCGCAGGTATGACGCCTCGCCAACCTCCAGAAAGGTCAGCCCGTGGGCCGGGGCCGGCCGTTGGCGCAGGAAAAGCTTCCCGTCCACCGGCCCGGCGGCATACAGGAAACCGCCCTCGTAATCGGTGCGCAGGCGAACCCTGAATTCATCGCCGTCTGCAAGAATGCGGAAATAGCCGGTGCCCTGCCAGTTGTTCGGGATCACGGGGATGAAATAGTAGAGGTAGGGCCAGGTCGTGAATGTTTCATACTGGTAATGCACCAGTTCGATCCGGTCCGCGGCACCGGTCTTGCCGGGGGCCGGCGGCATGCTTTCGTAGGCCGGATCGTCAAGCATTTCCCCAATGGTGTCGCGGCGCACCGGGACGGTCTGCAGCACCTTCCCTTCGGCCGAAAGGGTGATGCGGTGAAACTCGGAATAGACCTCGTCCTCATGGTCGGGCAGCACGGCGATCACCGCGTATTGGTCGCGTTTGCGGTCGTAAAACAGCGCGACGGTGCGCCCGGAGTAGAGCCGCGCGATTTCATGGGTTTCGCCCCGCGCGCCCCGGTCCAGCGGCGTGTAGGTGGTCAGCGCGGAGCCTGGCGCCGGGCGGGTCCAGTATTTCAACACCGGGATATGCAGGAAATAGGCGCCGACCAGCAAAGCGGTGGCGCCACCGAGAAACATGAAAAATCGCAACATGACAGAACGTTAGCAGCATCGGCCCTGGGGCGCAAATCCCCTGCGCAAGGCGCTGGAGCCAACCTGCGCTGCGCGCGCGTGCCGCCCGCCGCGCACGCCAACAACGGTTCGGGCGCTTCGGGGGGCGGCATGAAGCCGGCCGCCTGTCGCATTCACCGGTTCCGATCGGGCCGCCTTTTTCCTTTTCCGGGGTCTGGCCCGCGTCGCCCCGGGTGCGCGGTCTGTCGCTGCAAGTTGATTTCCCTTGCCGGGGCGGGGGCGTTAGCGTCGCGGCCATGCGTCTTTTTCTGCTGACCGGCCTGGCGATGACCGCCTTTGCCGCCAATTCCGTGCTGAACCGGCTTGCGCTGGCGGGCGGCGCCGCCGGGCCGGCGGGTTTTGCCGCCATCCGGCTTTTGTCCGGCGCGCTGTTCCTGTTGCTTCTGGTCGCGGTGCGCCGCGGTGCCGCTGTGCCCTGGCGCGCGCGGCGGAGGCTTCTCTCGGCGGCGATGCTGGCGGTTTATGTGCTGGGCTTTTCCTTTGCCTATGTGACGCTGGATGCCGGTGTCGGGGCGCTGATCCTGTTTGGCGGGGTGCAGATGACCATGTTCGCCGGCGCGGTTTTCATGG
>JALSRF010000293.1 GCA_026984895.1 Paracoccaceae bacterium | reverse complement strand
CGATCTTCCGGCGCACCTCGGCGTGATAGGCGTTGAGCCAGTCTCGCTCGGCCGGCGCCAGGGCCTCGGCGACGATCAGGCCCGTGTCGATGGGCACGAAGGTGAGGGTTTCGAACCCCAGCATGTCGCGCGCGTCGGCCCCGGCAAGAGGCGGCGCCTCGCGCACCACCACCAGGTTTTCGGTGCGGATGCCGAAGGCGCCCTCGCGGTAATAGCCCGGCTCGTTCGACAGGATCATGCCCGGCTCCAGCGCAATCTCGCTGAGGCGCGAAATGCGCTGCGGGCCCTCGTGCACGCACAGATAGGCGCCGACGCCGTGGCCGGTGCCGTGGTCGAAATCCTGCCCCGCCGCCCACAGCGGATAGCGCGCCAACGGGTCCAGGTCGCGCCCCGTGCGCCCGCGCGGCCAGCGCACGCGGCTGATGGCGATCATGCCCTGCAGCACGCGGGTGAAGGCCAGACGCTCGTCCTGTCCGGCCGGCCCCATGGCAACGGTGCGGGTAATGTCGGTGGTGCCGTCCAGATACTGCCCGCCGCTGTCGATCACGATCAGGTCGCCCGGGCGTAGCGTGCGATTGCTTCTTTCGCTCACCCGATAATGGGGCAGCGCGCCGTTGGGACCCGAGCCGCAGATCGTGTCGAAGGAAATATCGCGCAGCACCCCGGTTGCGCGGCGACATTCTTCCAGCTTTTCGACGATCTCGATTTCGCTCAGCCCCGGGCGGCGCATCGCATCGTCAAGCCAGCACAGGAATGTCGCCATCGCCGCCCCGTCGCGCAGATGCGCCTTTCGCATCCCGGCGATCTCGACCGCGTTCTTGCGCGCCTTGGGAAGGCTGCAGGGGTCGCGTCCCGGCAGCACGGTCGTCCCGGCGGCGGCCAGGATATCGGCCACCTTCTGCGACGCGCTTTCGTGCTCCAGGCGCACCGGCCCTGCCAGCGCTGCCAGCGCCCGCTGAAAGGCGTCGAAGCGCTCCAGTTTCACCCCCGCCGGCAGATCGATGCCGGAAAACTTCCCGGGTTCGGAAAACAGCGTCACCCGGGCATCGTCGTGCAGGACGGCAAAGGCCTGCACAACCGGGTTGCGTTCGATGTCGGCGCCGCGCAGGTTCAAAAGCCAGCAGATCGAATCCGGCAGCGTGATCACCGCCGCCCGCTGCCCGGCCTCGCGCAAGCGTTGCGCAAGCCGCTTGCGCTTGTCGTGCGAAGATTCCCCGGCCAGTTCCACCGGATAGTCGATGACCCGGCCCATCGGAGGCCCCGGCCGGTCGGCCCAGATGCGGTCCACAAGGTTGTCGCAGCCCGTCAGCTCGATGCCGCTGCCGGCCAGCCCGTCCCGGTAGCGCCCGATCTCGGCAATCGTGTGCAGCCACGGATCGAATCCCAGCCGCGCGCCGCGGCCCAGGCGCGGCTTTACCCACTCCCAGGGCTGGACTTCGGGCCATTCGACCGGGCTGAAGGCCGCCTCGTCCACCTGCGCGCGCACCTGAACGCGATAACGCCCGTCCACGAAAATGCCCGCCTCATCGCGCAGCGCAATGCAGAACCCGGCCGATCCGGTAAACCCGGTCAGCCACGCCAGCCGGGCATCGCACGGGGCCACGTATTCGCCCTGAAACGCATCTGCGCGCGGCACGATGAAGCCGTCCAGCCCGGCGCGCGCCATCGCCTGGCGCAGGGCCGCCAGCCGCTCCGGCCCCTGGCTCGGGTTGCCGGCTTCGTCAAACTTCTGAAACACGCGCTGCCCCTTCTTCTGTCTGCAAATATCCCCGCCGGAGGCCCTTTCGTCCGGCGTCAGCCTGCCTTCCTGATCCCCAGAACCCGCGCCCGCGCCCGGGCATCGGTATCGAAAAGAACGGCCAGCTGTTCGGTCATGGCGCCGGCCAGCTGCTCGACATCGGTGATGGTGACCGCACGCTCGTAATAGCGGGTCACGTCATGACCGATGCCGATCGCCAGAAGCTCCACCAGCCTGCGTCGTTCGACCATGGCGATGACATCGCGCAGGTGCTTTTCCAGGTAGTTCGCCGGGTTCACGCTCAGCGTCGAATCGTCCACCGGCGCCCCATCGGAAATGACCATCAGGATCTTGCGCGCTTCCGGGCGCGTCACCAGGCGGCGGTGCGCCCATTCCAGCGCTTCGCCGTCGATGTTTTCCTTCAGCAGCCCCTCTTTCATCATCAGGCCCAGGTTCGGCCGGGTCCGCCGCCAGGGCGCATCGGCCGACTTGTAGATGATGTGGCGCAGGTCGTTCAGCCGCCCGGGCTGCTGCGCGCGACCGGCATTCAGCCAGGTCTCGCGCGATTGCCCGCCCTTCCAGGCCCGGGTGGTGAAGCCCAGAATCTCCACCTTCACGTCGCAGCGCTCCAGCGTGCGCGCCAGCACATCGGCGCAGATCGCCGCAATCGAGATCGGCCGCCCGCGCATCGAGCCGGAATTGTCGATCAGCAGCGTGACCACCGTATCCTTGAACTCCATGTCCCTTTCCTGCTTGAAGCTCAAGGGCGTGGTCGGGTTGGCCACCACGCGCGCCAGGCGCCCGGCATCGAGAATCCCCTCGTCCAGATCGAATTCCCAGCTTCGGTTCTGCTGCGCCTGAAGCCGGCGCATCAGCTTGTTGGCCAACCGCCCGACGGCCCCCTTCAGAGGTTCGAGCTGCTTGTCCAGATAGCTGCGCAGGCGCTCAAGCTCGGCCGGTTCGGCCAGGTCTTCGGCCCGGATTTCTTCATCGAAATCGGTGAGATACACGCGGTAGTCCGGGTCAGCCTCGGAAATGGGGGCAGGGGGGGGCGGGTCCTGCGGCGCCTCGCCTTCGGGGCTTTCGATCTCTTCGCCCGGATCGGCGTCCGCATCCTGCGTGGTGACCTGGGCCTGGGCGTCGTCCTGGGTTTCCTGCTGGCTTTCCTCGGGCGCTGCCTCGGCGTCTTCGGCGTTGTCTTCCTCTTCCTGGCCGGCGTTGTCGGGGCTGTCCTCGTCGGCCTCGCTCGTGTCCTCCTGGTCCTCGTCCTCGAGATCCGGGTCGTCGCCCAGCTGGTCGCCATAGCCGAGATCGTCGATCACCTGGCGGGCGAAGCGGGCGAATTCGGCCTGGTCGTCCAGCTTGTCGCCAAGACCTTCAAGGGTCGTGCCGGCCTTTTCCTCGATGAAGTCGCGCCACAATTCCATGACCCGATCGGCCCCCTGCGGAAGCGGGCGGCCGCCGGTCAGGTGGCGCACAAGGTATCCGGCGGCTTCGGCAAGCGGAGCATCCGCGCGTTCGCGGATCTGGTCATAGCCCCGGTGCATCGCCTCGTTGCCGATCCTCGCATCGATGTTGCCCGCCGTCCCCGGCATGTCGCGCGCGCCCAGGGCTTCGCAGCGGGCGCGATCCATGGCTTCGAAAATGGCGCGGGCCTGTTCGCCCTGCGGGGCGTAACGGGCAAAGACGGCCGGGTCGCAGTGACGACGCCGAAGCGCGAAACTGTCCGCCGTGCCGCGCGCCAGCAGCACCTCGTCGCGGCTCATCCGGCGGCTGACCTGCGGCAGGCGCACCGTGTCGGATGTCTGGCCCGGCGGGTCGACCGAAAACGTGACGCCCAGTTCCGGGTCATCGGCCAGCACGCGGGTCGCTTCGCTGAGCGCCTTCTTGAACGGGTCCGCCGGATTGTCGGATTTCCTGGTCATGTTCCTGCCAGCCTCGCACACCAGTTGATGCGGCGCCCGCCATCATAACGCACGGCCAGCCCTTCGGCCACCATGATGTCGGCCAGCGGGCGCCCGTCAAGGGTCAGTTCCAGCAGCAGCCGGCCATACTTGCCGGTGCCGTGGGTGTCCGGAACGATGTCCTGCGCCTGGCGCAGCAACTGACCGAGCCGGGTCTTGGCGGCCTCGCCCAGAGCCCGTTCCTGCGCGCAGCCCGGGCGAAATGTTTCCGGTGTGTCGAAACCGGTCAGCCGGGCCGAGACGACCTTGCCGGTCGAATTCTGGCGCAGCCAGATCGTGTCCCCGCCCACGATGCGCACCACTTCGGCCACCGGATGGGCGGCATTCACGATCAACGGATACGCGGGTGCCGCGGGCTGTTCAGTGCAACTCGCCAGCACGACCGCGACGGCCAGCGCCCAGCCGCGCCGCCGCTTGTCGGCCCTTGCGGGCCTTGGCGCTGCGCGCAGCGAAGACGGCCTGTCAGGGCCGGATGAGCGCCGCCACATCACCCCAGTGCCGCGCTCGCCGCGCTTTCCGGCAGTTCCTCGTCGAAACAGCGCTGGTAGAACTCGGCCACCGTCTGGCGCTCCAGCTCGTCGCACTTGTTCAGGAAGGTCAGCCGGAAGGCATAGCCCACATCGCGGAAAATCGTCGCGTTCTGGGCCCAGTTGATCACCGTGCGCGGGCTCATCACCGTCGAAAGCTCGCCGTTCATGAAGGCGGTGCGCGTCAGGTCGGCCACCGTCACCATCTGGCTTACGGTCCTGCGCCCGCTTTCGGTATTGTAGATCGGGTTCTTGGCCAGCACGATCGCGGTTTCCGCGTCATGGCTGAGGTAGTTCAGCGTCGCCACCAGCGACCAGCGGTCCATCTGCGCCTGGTTGATCTGCTGCACCCCGTGATACAGCCCCGTCGTGTCGCCCAGCCCCACCGTGTTCGAGGTGGCGAACAGCCGGAAATACGGGTGCGGGGTGATGATCTCGTTCTGATCGAGCAGCGTCAGCTTGCCGTCATGCTCCAGCACCCGCTGGATCACGAACATCACGTCGGCGCGCCCGGCGTCGTATTCGTCGAACACGATCGCGGTCGGGTGGCGCAGCGCCCAGGGCAGGATGCCTTCCTGGAACTCGGTCACCTGCTTGCCGTCCTTCAGCTTGATCGCGTCCTTGCCGATCAGGTCGATCCGGCTGATGTGGCTGTCCAGGTTCACCCGCACGCAGGGCCAGTTCAGCCGGGCGGCCACCTGTTCGATATGGGTGGACTTTCCGGTGCCGTGATAGCCCTGGATGATCACCCGGCGGTTATGGGAAAACCCGGCCAGGATCGCCAATGTCGTGTCGGGGTCGAACTTGTAGGTGGGGTCAACCTCGGGCACCCGGTCCGAGCGTTCGGCAAAGCCCTTGACCTGCATGTCGCTGTCGATGCCGAAAACCTCGCGCACGGGGATTTCTTCCGTGGGCCTTGCGTCAATATCCATCGTGTATCTCGCCTTCCAGAATGGCTTGGGGGGACAGGGGGCAGGGAGCGCCGCAGTTCGGCCCGTTTTGAGCGATAACGCCGGGAAGGTCAACGTGGTGCGCGCCATTTCCGCGCGACTAGGGCCCGATCCCGCGAAGCGGCTTCAGAGCCGGCCCCGGCTGCCCGGCCTCGCGGCCCCGGCAGCGCCCCGACCCCGGCTGCCCGGCCCCTCGGCCCCGGCCCGCGCCCCGGCAGCGGTCCCGGCCTCAGTCCTTGAAATAGCGGCTCTCGCGGATCCGGTCCCAGGCCCAGACGACCTCTTGCAACTGTTCTTCCTGGGACCGGTCGCCGCCGTTCATGTCCGGGTGCAGGACCTTGATCAGGGCCTTGTACTGCTTGCGCACCTCGGCCTTGGTCCAGTGGTCCTTGGCTTCGAGGATATCCAGCGCCTTGCGCTCGGTCGGGGGCAGCTTGCGGGTGCCGGTGATGGATTTTCCCGGGTTCTTGGTGGCATTTTCGCCCAGCACCTGGTGCGGGTCGTCGATCCCGAGCCGCGCCCAGGCGCGTGCCTCGTCCGGCTTCTTTCCGAAGGGCTTGGTCGGGCGCTCCCAGACCCGGTCGCGATCGATCTGCGCCTCGAATTCCTCTTCGCTGGAGCCGTTGAAAAAGTTCCACTTCAGATTGTATTCGCGCACATGCTCCTTGCAGAACCAGAGATAGTCGTCCAGCGTATCGGGCGAGCGCGGCGCGCGATACTGACCGCGTTCCTCGCAGCCCGGATGTTCGCACACGCGCTGCGAGGTTTCGAAGGCGCCCGACATGCCCCGCCGTCCGCGGGTGCGTCGCTTCTTGTCCGAGGAAACGGAAATATCGAAACCGAACGGGTCGCGCTTGTCCATGAAACTGCCCTGAAAACTGCCTTTTCGACTCGGATCCGAGAGTTTAGACCATTTGGCGACGGATAGAAGGGGGGCATGAAAAAAATGTTGGTGGCAGATGAAATCCGCCAGAAACTGCAGGCGGCCTTTTCCCCGCAACGCCTTGAAGTGATCGACGAAAGCGAAAGGCATCGCGGCCATGCCGGATACCGAGAGGGCGGGCAGAGCCATTTCAGGGTCGAGATCGCCGCGCCCGCCTTTGCGCCGATGTCGCGCATCCAGCGCCACCGCGCGGTGCATGATGCGCTCGGGGCCGAGCTTGTGAGCAGGATTCACGCGCTGGCCCTGAAGATCGAGGGCTGAATGCACCCCGCGCCCCGCGCCCCGCGCATCGGCCCCGACAACAAGGCGCGCGAAAACGGGCACCGGTCCCGGGCGTCCCCGATACGCATGAAACCGGGCGCTGGCGCGTTTCCCGCATCCGCTGGCGAAGCCAAGGCGCCCCTGCCGCGGCGCAGGGGCCGGTCCCGTGTGGCCCCTCCCGCGCGGCCCCGGGCCTTTGCCGGTGCGCGTTTGCGCTGTGCGTTTGCGGTGCGCGGCGCGCGGTGTGTGTTTCGCGGTTGCGCGTCGCGGCGCACGACCGCGGGCCGGAGAGGGCGGGCGCGTCGTGCCCGCCGGGCGCGCCGCCGCGACCCGAGGCAATAGCCCTAGGCGCTTTCCGGGGTGCCGGACGAGGCTTCGGCCATTCTGGCGCGCAGGGTTTCGATACTCAGCGGCCGGGAAGAGGCTGTCGGCGCGTTCGCGGCCCCGGCCTCGGCACGCAGGTCGCGGCTGAATTCGCTGCTTGGCGTGCTGTCGGGCAGGGCCCGCCGGAAGACCAGGAAGTCGCGCGCTACCCGGCGCACCCGGAACAGCCCCTTGCGCCGGTGCTCGGCAATGGTTTCCCGGCCGACGAACTCCCAGCCGTCCCTGGCGATTTCGTTCAGGGTTTCGGTAATGGTGCGGGCAAAGGCGTCGCCCTTCTTGTCCTTGAAACGCGCCTGGCGCGACGGGGTTGGTGCCAGCTTGTACTCGTAACGGCCCATGGTCTACCTCTGTCGTGAATGGTCGGGCGGCATTTTAGCCGGGCGCAGGTGGGGGCCCAGAAAATTGTGATCGAAATGCGGCGAAAATGTGCCCGCGGGCTCGGAGTCCTTCCTGAAGGAAGCGTGCAAGATATTGAAATAGCACCGTAAAAATGACATCCCCCATGGGCGCGGGCCTGGCGCGGTCGTTGTCCCGGCTTTCGCAACAGTCAGCCGACAGCGGCGCTTTGGCCGCGAAACGGGGGCAATCGTTGCGCCCGGCCCGGCCGCGCGGCGCGCCACCAGTGCCGTTTTCCGGCACGCGGGGACCTGCGCCGCAGGCCGCCGTCCGGCTGGCAGCGGCGGTGGCAGCGGCGGCGGCAGCGGCGGCGGCTCAGCCCTCCATCGCCTCCAGTTCGTCGATCATGCCGGAAATCATCGACAGCCCCTTGTCCCAGAACGCCGGGTCCGAGGCATCCAGCCCGAAGGGCGCCAGCAATTCCTTGTGGTGCTTCGCACCGCCGGCCTTCAGCATCTCGAAGTATTTTTCCTGGAACCCCGGGTCGCCCTCTTCGTAGACCGCATAAAGCGCGTTCACCAGCCCGTCGCCGAAGGCATAGGCATAGACGTAGAACGGCGAATGCACGAAATGCGGGATGTAGGCCCAGAACACCTCGTAGCCGTCCATGAATTCGAAGGCGGGGCCGAGGCTCTCGCCCTGCACGCTCATCCACAGCGCGTTGATGGCGTCGGGGGTCAGTTCGCCCTCGCGCCGGGCCTCGTGCAGCTTGCATTCGAAGTCGTAAAAGGCGATCTGGCGCACGACCGTGTTGATCATGTCCTCGACCTTGCCGGCCAGCAGCACCTTGCGCTGTTCGGGCGTTTTCGCCCCTTCCAGCAGCTTTCGGAAGGTCAGCATCTCGCCGAAAACGGAGGCCGTTTCGGCCAGCGTCAGCGGCGTCGAGGCCAGCCATTCGCCCTGATCGGCGGCCAGCACCTGGTGCACGCCGTGGCCCAGTTCGTGCGCCAGCGTCATCACGTCGCGCGGCTTGCCCAGGTAGTTCAGCATCACATAAGGGTGCACCTCGGTCACCGTCGGATGGGCAAAGGCACCGGGGGCCTTGCCCGGTTTCACGCCCGCGTCGATCCAGCCCTTGTCGAAGAAAGGCCGGGCAATATCAGCCATTTGCGGCGCAAAGCTGCGGTAAGCGCCCAGCACGGTTTCGCGGGCCTCGTCCCAGGGCACGAGGCGCTCGTCCTCCATCGGCAGGGGCGCGTTGCGGTCCCAGACCTGAAGCTTGTCCAGCCCGAGCCATTTGCGTTTCAACTCGTAATAGCGGTGGCTGAGCCGCGGGTAGGCGGCGACCACCGCGTTGCGCAGCGCCTCGACCACCTCGCCTTCCACGTCGTTGGCCAGGTGGCGGCCGGCCTGCGGGCTGGGCATCTTGCGCCAGCGGTCCTCGATTTCCTTTTCCTTGGTCAGCGTGTTGTGGACCCGGGCGAAGAGCCGGACGTTTTCGCCGAAAACGCGGGCCAGTTCGCGCGCCGCCGCCTCGCGCCGGGCGCGGTCCTGTTCGGTCAGCAGGTTCAGCGTGGCCTCCAGGTTCAGGGTCTCGCCATCCAGGCTGAATTCCAGCGCCGCGATGGTTTCGTCGAACAGCTTGTTCCAGGCAGAAGCGCCGACAACAGACTGATCGTGCAGGAATTTTTCCAGCTCGTCCGACAGCTGGTGCGGCCGCATGGCGCGGATGCGGCGGAACACCGGCCGATAGCGCGCCAGGTCGGCGTTCTGCGCGAACAATGCGTCCAGGCGGTCGTCCTCCAGCCGGTTCAGTTCCAGCGTGAAGAACACCAGCGGCGTGGTGTAGCCGGTGATCCGGTCCTGCATGTCGGACATGAACTTGGCGCGTTCGGCGTCGGTGGTGTTCTGATAGTAGCGCAGGCCGGCAAACGACATGATCCGCCCGGCGACGGCGGAAATCCTTTCGTCGCGGCGCACGCATTCCAGCATCGCGTCGGCGTCCAGCGTTGCCAGCTTGCCCTCGTAGTCGCGGGCGAAATCGGCGCAGGCCTGTTCCAGCCAGGCCAGGTCGCGCTCAAGTTCCGGGGCGTCGGGGCTGGTGTAAAGGTCGCTCAGGTCCCATTCGGGCAGGGCGCCAAGGGCGGCGGCGCCGGATTCGGCGGTGTCGAACAGGCGCGGCGGGGTGGAGTCTGGCATCGGCATTCCTCTTTTCCTTCTCGCCCCGACTTAGGCAGGCCCGCGGGTGAACTTCAAGCGGTTCAACCGGAAAACAGCGCATCGGCCCGGTCGAAAAACGCCGCGCGGGTCCCGGGGCGCTCCATCATGATTTCGTGCTGGGCGCCGGGAACCACGTCAAGCTGCGCACCCGTCCAGCGCGCCATGATGGCATGAACCGGCGCCGGATCGACAATGCGTTCGTCGCCGCCAAGAACGGTTGCCGCGCGGCAGACCGGCGCCGGCATCCGCTGCAGGGCGCGGCATTCGCGCAGCGCCTGGTCGAACCAGCGCATGCTGGGCCCCCCGAGCGCAAGTTCGGGACGCGCGCGCGCCTGGGCGACCATGTAATCCCACATGTCCCGGTCGGTGGTCAGCTGGTTGTCTTCGAACGGGGCGGCAAGAACATAGGCTTCGGGTCCGGTCGTGGGCGCATAGGCAAGGGGGCGGCCCAAAGCCACCGATGCCCGCGCCGCGAGCACCGCGAACGGGCGCATCAGCGCCGACATGGCGATGCCCCACATCGGCCCGGAAAACACCGCTGCCTCCACCGGCAGCCCCTCGTGCAGCGCGCGCAGCCCGATGCACCCGCCCATGGAATGGCTCATCAGATACCAGGGCCGGGGCAGCTCCAGTCCGGCGGCGGCGGCAAGCATCGCCCGCACGTCAAGCTGGTAGTCCGAGAACCGTTCCACATGGCCCAGCATCCGGTCCGGGGCCAGCCGGTCGGCCAGCCCCTGTCCGCGCAGGTCGATGCACAGCGTGTCATAGCCGCGCCGCGCCATCTGCCCGGCGGCGCGACCGTATTTCTCGATATATTCGGTGCGGCCGGGGATCAGCAGCACGCTGCCCTTGCGGTTGTCGGGCGCCCGCCAGTGCCCCAGCCGCAGCCGCACGCCGTCGGCCGCCGGCAGCCAGTAGGCGGCCGCTGCTTCGGGGCCGTGCGCGATGTCGTTGAAAAGGGGGGCGCCCTCCATGGTTCAGGCCGGCAGCGGTTCAGGCCAGCAGGCTGCCGAGCTTCATCGCCATTCCCATGTCGCCCTCGATGGTGAGCTTGCCCGACATGAAGGCCGAGGTCGGGTTCATCTCGCCTTCGAGGATCGCCCGGAAGGTTTCGGCATCGGCGCTCAGCGTCACGTCGGCGTCTTCGTCGCCCGCGTGCGCGCCGCTGCCGTCGATCATCAGCGCGCCTTCGTCGGCGATGGTGAACTTGGCGGTGCCGTCGAACCCGTCGTTCAGCTTGTCGTTCAGCGCCTCTACGGCTGCGTTGATTACATCACTCATTTGCATGTTCCCTTGAAAGTGAGCGCGTGGCCCTCGATTTTTCCGCCACGCCGATTAAACTTACAGCAGTTATGACCCGGCTCAAGCAAATCCTCGGACAGACCGTTGCGCCAGGCGCGCCGGCGCTGGCGCCCACGGCGGCGCTGGTGTTGGCGCTGGCGCTTGCGCTGGTGCTGGTGCCGGCCCCCTGGCAGCCGGCACGGGCCGAGCCCTCCGGCCGGGCGGCGGGCCTGCCGGCGCCGGCGATGCCGCCAGCCGGCGCGGGGCAGACCCGCGCGAGGCAGGAACGCCTGGACCGGCTTTTTGCCGAACTGGCGCAGCCCGATCAGCCGGACTGGCAGCGAATCGAAGACCAGATCTGGGCCGAATGGTCGCATTCGGGGTCCGATTCGATGGACCTTCTGCTGGAACGCGGGCTTGAGGCAATCGACCAGGGCAATTACGACGCCGCCATCGAACACCTGAGCGCTCTGGTGGATCACGCGCCCGATTTCGCCGAGGGCTGGAACGCGCGCGCCACCGCCTATTACCGGGCCGGGCTCTATGGTCCGTCGGTGTCCGACATTGCCCATGTGCTGGAACTGAACCCGCGCCATTTCGGCGCGCTCATGGGGCTGGGTGCGATCCTGAACGAACTGGGCTACAAGAAGGATGCGCTGAAGGCGTTTCGCGCGGCACAGCGCTTGCATCCGCACAGCACGGACATAAAAACGGCGATCGAGCGGCTCGAAAGCGAACTGGGCCGCAATCTGTAAGTCAAATCTGTAAGTCACCCCGGGGGGGCTGTGGGCGGACAATCCGAAATTGTCGCGGTGCTGGGGCCGAC
>JALSRF010000292.1 GCA_026984895.1 Paracoccaceae bacterium | reverse complement strand
CAGGCTTTCGATGGCGTCGGACGCCCCCCAGGCCGACACGCCCTTGCGCGCAAACGGGTTGAAACTGTCGAATGTGCCCTGCGTCCAGAGGGCAATCTCCCCGCCTTTCGGCGCATCGGGGTTCACATAGTCCAGATGCTTGAAATCCGCGGGGTATTTCAGTTCGCCGAATTTCTTGTATCCGTGCGACACGGTCACCTCGCCGGCCAGCGCCGCCAGGGCCCAGAACAGCGTCACCACCAGCACCGAACCGGCAACGAAACCGAAGTTCCACGCCCCCGCCTGCCGTTTCGCGCTCAGGGCAACTGCCTTTGGTCTGCGCTGTTCCATCGCTGCATCCTCCATCTGTTTTTTCGGCCCGCCTCTGGCCCCGGGCGGCCTGGATTTCCCCTCCTACGCTACTTGCGGGCGGGGCCAACAATCAAGCCATTCCTTCGCATCCTAGCGCAGCGCCCGATCCTGCCGACTCATTTTTTCGTGCGCCCTTTCCTGCCCCCGTCGCGTCCGCCGCGCCACCCGCCGCACCCCCCGCCGGCTGCCGGCCGGCCCGCTCGGCCGCAGCGGCGCCGCCAAGCGGACAGCGAAGCCGCAAGCAAAACGGCAAAGGCCCCCGAAACCGGGGGCCTGCCGTGCCGTTTCGCCTGCCGTGGCGCGCCATTTGCGGCCCGACGGGGCGGGCTACTGAACCAGCGACTGCAGATAGGCGATGACATTGGCCCGGTCGGTTTCCTTCTTCAGGCCGGCAAAGGTCATCTTCGTGCCGGGCGCATAGGCCTTGGGCCCGGAGAGGAATTCGTTCAGGCGCGCCGGCTCCCAGGTGCCGCCAAGCCCCTTGAGCGCGCCCGAATAGCCGAACCCCTCGATCGAGGCCACGGGGCGCCCGACCACGCCATAAAGGCTGGGCCCGGTTGCGTTCACGCCCTTTTCGACCCTGTGACACGCCTTGCACTTGCCGAACACCTTGGCGCCCTTGCCCGGATCCGCCGATGCCAGCAGCGTCGCGAAATCGGGGCCCTGGTCGGCCGCGGCCTGTTCGGTGCTGTCGCCGCCTTCCTCGGTCGCGATCGCGTAGGCCTTCGTCGCTTCCTCATGTCCGCCCTCGCTTTCACCCAGCCCGTACAGGCTGTCTGCCGCCCAGTTGGCCAGTAGAAAGATCAGGAGTGCGCCGCAGAAGGCCCCCACAGTTTTGGTCATCGTCATTGTGTCGAACATGTCGCGTTCCGTGTCATCCAGATTTGCGCGCTATCTATCCGCTTCCGCGCGCAAGTTTCAAGGTATAAGAGGCGCGACCAAACGCCCTCGCGGACAGAAACGGTAAAAGAGACACATGACAGGACGCATTGCCTTTCAGGGAGAGCCGGGTGCCTATTCGCATCAGGCCTGCCGCGAATACCGCCCCGAAATGGAGCCGGTCGCCTGCGCGACCTTCGAAGACACCCTGCAGGCGGTGCGCGAGGGCCGGGCCGATCTGGCGATGGTCCCGGTGGAAAACACCACCTATGGGCGGGTCGCCGACATCCACCGCCTGTTGCCGGCCTCGGGTCTGCATATCGTGGACGAGGCCTTCGTGCGGGTGCATATCAGCCTGATGGCCCTGCCCGGGGTCTCTCTTGACGAACTGAAAACGGTGCGCGCGCACCTGGTCCTTCTGCCGCAGTGCCGGGACTATCTGGAGCGCTACGGGATTCGTGGCGAGGCGGCCGCCGACAGCGCCGGCGCGGCCGCCCGGCTGGCCGCGCGGGGCGACCGGAGCGTCGGCGCGCTGGCCTCGGACCTGGCGGCCGAGATCTACGGGCTCGACATCCTGGCGCGCCATATCGAGGACCATGACCACAACACCACGCGCTTCTTGCTGATGGCGCGCGAACCGGATCTGAGCCGGCGCGGCGACGGCAGGATGATCACCTCCTTCGTGTTTCGCGTCCGAAACATCCCGGCGGCGCTCTACAAGGCCATGGGCGGCTTCGCCACCAACGGCGTGAACATGACCAAGCTGGAAAGCTACATGGTGGACGGGTCGTTTTCGGCCACGCAGTTTTACGCCGACATCGAAGGCCACCCGGAGGACACCAACGTGCGGCTGGCCCTGGAAGAGCTGGAGTATTTCACCTCGGAAACGAGACTTCTCGGAGTCTATCCGGCGGACCGGAAGCGCTGAACCGGGGTCGGGCTACCCGCGCATCGACGGCTGCGCGCCGGCGCGAAACCGTTCCTCGGTCTCCAGCGCGAATTTTTCCACCCGCTTCGAAAACATGCCGTCCAGGCGCGACCGGGCCAGCCGTGCCGACTGGATCATGAGCCGCGCCGCCAATGTTTCCGGCTTGAGCTCCAGAGCCACGCGCAACCGCGTGCGCGCGCGCGCGAGCGCCAGAAGCTCAACCTCGAAATGCCCCCGCACCCCGGCGGAAAGGCTGCGAACGAGGTACCCGTTCGGCGGCTCCAAGCGCACCAGTTCGCCGATCACCCTGCGCGGCTTTCCGCGATAGG
>JALSRF010000291.1 GCA_026984895.1 Paracoccaceae bacterium | reverse complement strand
GATGTTCAGCATCCCGTTCACATGGCTTGCGCCCACGACGCGCACATGGTCGGCCAGATGGAACCGGCGTTCGAAGGCACGGGTGGCGATGCCGCGATGGAGGTAGGTATGGCCTTCCTCCTCGGCCTTCTTGGCCGTGACGATCAGCGCGTTTTCACGCACCTCCACGTTCAGTTCGTCCTCGGAAAAGCCCGCTACGGCAATCGAGATACGCCAGGCATCGTCGCCGAGCTTCTCGATATTGTAGGGGGGGTAGCTGGGTTGATCGACCTCCTTGGTCAACACCCGGTCCATAAGGTCGGCAATCTGGTCAAAGCCGACGGTTGCACGATAGAGCGGTGCAAAATCAAAGCCTCGCATGGGTCATCCTCCTTTGAGCGATAACTGCTGTTGCGCCTTCCCGGAAGGGACAGGCTGGGTCACGGGCCCGTTTCGGCGCCCGCACAAGAAAAGATAGGGCGGGAAAAAGCCGCTTCAACCCCCCGGCGCGCAACAGGTTGCACGCGCCGGCATTTCCGGCGGCATCGCCGATGTTCCAGCCGAAAACGGACCCGGACGCAGCGCCTGACACGCGCCCGCCGCGGGGCCGACGATCGCCCGATCAGGGGCCGGATGCAGCGCCCGAAATACCGCCCGATGCACCGCGCGAAACGCAGCGGCCCGTCACGGCTTCAGGAAACGCGCGCCGCCCGCCGTGTGCCGTGCCCCCACCGAAAGGCGCCTGGCCCCTGTGGCATGGGCGGGATACACGCCGCGGCCCGCACGCATGTCCGCCAGAAGCCGGCTGACCGGCCCGGTCGCATCCATCCCGAACGCCACCGGCTTGCCGTCCACCTCGGCCATCGAGGAAATCACCGAGGCAATTTTCACCCGCCCGGCCGGCCCGGAAAACACCGGTGCACCGGATGACCCATGCACCACCGAACAGGAGAATGCCGCCAGCCCGGCACCGGTATCAAGCACCTCGCAACGCGCCTGGCGCGACGGCGCATCGTTGCGCCCGGCGCCGTAGGACACCACGCTGACCGTTTCTCCAGATGACAGATGCCCTCCCACGGGAAACGGCCGGGCATGGGTAGAGGGGATCGGGGATTTCAGGCGTATCAGGGCCAGATCGTTGCGAATCTGCAGGCCCTTTTGCCCGCTGGCAGAAACAAAGCCCGGGTCCACCAGCGCAGTCTTCCCCCAGCGAACGGCAACCGCCCGACCGTTGCGCCAGCCGGCCCGGAACTGAACCCGGCGCGGATCGGTGTAGGTCCCGGTCTTGTGATCGTAAAGGCAATGACCCGCCGTCAGCACGATATCGGCGCGCACCAGCGTGCCCGTGCAGCTGGCGCGCCCGTCGAGGATCAGCAGGCCGACCGCCTCCCAGCCGTGGCTTTGCGACCAGGTTTCAAGCCTCTGCAGCTTGCTGTCGGAGGGCTGTGCCCATGCCGGCTGCGCGCCCGGGGCCGCAAGTGCCGCTGCCAGCGCCAGGGCAACCGCCCGCCCGACCGGCCCGATTGCCAGGCCCCCGCTCACGGGCGCACGAACTTGGCCCCGCCATGCCCGCCATTCCCGCCACGGGCGGCCTTCCCGCCGCCAAGCGAAATGACATGCGCCGCGGATGCACGTCCGGTCTCCGGCGGTTCGCTGCTGGCCATCAGCGCCATCACGTCCGCCAGAGGCGACGCCAGGCGCATCCCGAGAGCCACCGCACGCCCATTGATTTCGGACTTGGCCGAAATCACCGACACGATATGCGCACGCCCGGTCCGGTCGATCGTGAACACCGGCGCACCGGACGAGCCGAATTCGACCGAACAGGACAGGACCAGCGTCGAGAGACGCCGCGCCAGGACCTTGCAGCCCTTTTGCAGCACCGGGGTTTCGCTGCGCGAACGCCCGTAGGAGACAACCGCAACCGCGTCTCCCTTGCGCGGGCGGGGCGCGGTATCGAACGGATGCACATGGGTCTTGCGTATCGGCGCATCCAGGCGCAGCAGCGCCACATCGTTTTCAACGGTGGCCGCCCCCGAGCCGTCATCGAAGGCGAACCCGGGATGCACCACCACCTGCGCCACGCCGGCCCGGGCGTTGGCGTGGCCGCCCCGCAGGCCCGCGCTGAACGTGATCTCTCCGGGCCGAAACCGTCTGTGGCTGTCCGGTTCGAACATGCAATGCCCCGCCGTCAGGACAAGATCGGGCGCAATCAGCGCCCCGGTGCAATAGGCAACCCCGCCCATGTCAAGGCGACCGACGGCCTCCCAGCCGCGCGCGTCATTGGCGGTCAGAAGCCGCTTGCTCTGGCCGTCGCCGGCGGCAGAGGCCATCGATGCCACCGCCACCAGAACCAGTGCATGGAACAGTACTTTGCGCATGTCTGCCTTCCCCTTGCGCTGAAGGGCCTAGCGGACCTGTTCGGCAAAATTATGGCGCCCCCGGGCGAAGACCGCCGGTCGCGGCCCGCCGGTGGCCCAGTCAAGCAGTTCCACCGTATGCACCACCGGGATGTCGGTGCCCGAGCCGATCTGTACCATGCAGCCGATGTTGCCCGCCGCAATCACCTGCGCCCCGGTGGCGTGCAGCGTGGCCAGCTTGCGCGCCTTCAGTTCGGCCGAAATCGCGGGCTGCAACAGGTTGTAGGTGCCGGCCGAGCCGCAGCACAGATGCGCATCGCGCGGCTCCACCACCTGAAACCCGGCGCGTTTCAGAAGCGTCTTGGGATGGGTCCTGATCTGCTGGCCGTGCTGCAGCGAACAGGCCGAATGATAGGCCACGCGCAGCCCCGCGCCCTGCCCTTCGGGCATGTCGAGTTTCATCAGCAGTTCGCTCACATCCAGCGCCAGTTGCGAAACCTTCGCCGCATCGGCGGCACGCGCATGCTCGCGCAGCATGAAGCCGTAATCCTTGACCGTGGTGCCGCAGCCCGAGGTGTTGATCACGATGGCATCCAGCCCGTCGCCGTTCACCTCGGCCATCCAGGCGTCGATGTTCTTCAGGGCGGCGGCGTGGCTGTCCTCCTCGCGCCCCATGTGATGCACGAGCGCACCACAGCAGCCCATGGCGCGGGCGATCACCACCTCGCAGCCCAGCCGGCGCAGCAGGCGGATGGTGGCATCGTTGATATCGGTGTTCAGCGCCCGCTGCGCGCAGCCCGTCATCAGGGCGACGCGCATCTTTCGTTCGCCCTTTGCCGGGAACACCTGGGGGTCGTCGTTGCGGCTGACCGGCGGGATGTCCTTTGGCGCCATCTCCAGCATCGCGCGCAGCCGGGTGTCCGGCACCAGGCGGCGGAACGGGCGGGCGATCTTCGCCGCCAGCATCGCCAGCCGAAACCGGCCCGGATGGGGCAGGATCGCCGCCAGCGCCCGGCGCAGCAGCCGGTCCATCAGCGGGCGGCGGTAGGTTTTTTCGATATGCGCGCGGGCCAGGTCGACCAGGTGCATGTAATGCACGCCCGAGGGGCAGGTCGTCATGCAGGCCAGGCAGGACAGGCAGCGGTCGATGTGCCTGACGGTCCTTTCGTCGGCCGGGCGGTCGTTTTCCAGCATCTCCTTGATCAGGTAGATACGCCCGCGCGGGCTGTCGAGTTCGTCGCCCAGAACCTGGTAGGTGGGGCAGGTGGCGGTGCAGAAACCGCAATGCACGCAGCTGCGCAAAATGTCGTTGGCCACCCGGATCTCGGGCCGCTCAAGCTGATCTTCGGTAAACGCCGTGCGCATCGCCTATCCCATCAGTCCGGGGTTGAAAATACCGCGCGGGTCGAAGCGCGCGCGAATGCCCGCTTCAATCTCCGCCAGCGGGGCCGGGCGCGGCGGAAAGACCGGCACCCTGGCCCGGGTCTGCGCGCTTGCCCTCTCCAGCCGCGCATGCCCGCCAGACGCCGCCACCTGCGCCCGGATCACCGCCGCACCGGCATCGCCGCGCTCCTCGACCAGCAACCAGACCAGCCCGCCGCCCCAGTCGAACAGCGCCTCGTGCTTCAGCCCCGCCGCCGCCAGGCGCTCCGACAACACCGGCCCGTCCGTCGGCTTCACCGAAACGCGCCAGAGCGCACCCGCCCGCCCGGCAAAGGGCTGCACGTCGCGGATGCGCCGCCACAGATCGGCGCTCTCGCCGGCTTCGACGATCTCTCCGCCCGCCTCGGCCAGCCGGCCGGCCCGGTAGCGGACCGACGGCCCCATGCCTTCCAGCCGCACCAGCGTCAGCGCCTCGTCGGCCAGAACGCCGGCCGGCGCATGGGCCGCGCCGCTCACGTCAAAAGGCGAACCCAGGGCGGCCGAAAGCGCCGCCACGCCGGCGGCCGCCGAAAGCCCGCGGCGAACCACCGTCGCCTCGGCCTCGGGGATCGCCTGCAGCTTGAACGAAATCTCGCTCAGAACCCCGAGCGTGCCCCAACTGCCGGCCAGCAGTTTCACCAGGTCATAGCCGGTCACGTTCTTCATCACCCGCCCGCCGCTTTTCAGCACCCGGCCCGCGCCGTCAACGAACCGAGCCCCCAGCAGGAAATCGCGGCAGGCCCCGGCCTGCACCCGGCGCGGCCCCGACACATTGGCCGCCACCACCCCGCCAATGGTCGGCACGCCCGCCGTGCCCAGCAGCGCCCGGTGGTCCATCGGTTCGAAGGCCAGGCGCTGGTTTTCGCCCGCCAGCACCGCCTCCACATCGGCAACCGGCGTGCCGGCACGCACCACCAGCGTCAGCGCGCCGGGCTCGTACGTCACCACACCGCTCAGCCCCGCGGCCGAAAGCACCGCGCCTTCCGGCGGATGCCCCACGGGCCGGGTGCCGCCACCGATCACCCGCAACGGGCAACGCGCGCCGGCCACGAGTGCCGCCAGTTCCTCTTCGCTCTCCGGTCTCATCGCCCTCTTCTTCTGTCGAAAAATATCCCCGGGGTGAATTGGCCGCAGGCCAAGAGGGGCCGGCGGCCCCTCCGGCTCACGCGGCGCTGCGCCGCCCGGCGCTGAGCGCCAGCGGAAAGACCTTGGCCGGGTTCAGCAGCCAGTCCGGGTCGAACACGTCCTTGACCGACATCTGCGCCTCCAGATCGTCGGAAGAAAACTGCGCCCCCATCAGTTCGCGCTTTTCCACCCCCACCCCGTGCTCGCCGGTCAGACACCCGCCCGCCTCGACGCAAAGCTTCAGGATATCGGCGCCGAAGGCCTCGCATTTCTCCAGATCCCCCGGCTTGTTGGCGTCATACAGGATCAGCGGGTGCATGTTGCCGTCGCCGGCATGAAACACGTTGCCCACGCCCAGCCCGTAATCCCTCGACATCTCGCCGATGCGCTTCAGCACGAATGGCAGTTGCGACACCGGGATGGTGCCGTCAAGACACATGTAGTCGTTGATCTGCCCCATGGCGCCAAAGGCCGACTTGCGCCCCAGCCAGATTTTTGCGCTTTCCTCGGCCGAGCGGCTTTCGCGCAGCTCCACCGGGTCCAGCCGCAGCGCGATCTCCTTGATCACCGCAAGCTGGGCGTCGATCTCGGCGTGCGAACCCTCCACCTCGACGATCAGCAACGCCTCGCAGTCGGGATAGCCGGGGTGGGCAAAAGCCTCGGTCGCCTCGATGCAGGGGCGGTCCATGAACTCGATCGCCACCGGCAGGATGCCGGCGCGGATGATGTCGGACACGCACTGGCCGGCCACCTCGTTGCTGTCAAAGCCGATCAGCACCGGGCGCGCGCCCTCGGGCTTGTGCAGGATGCGCAGCGTGGCCTCGGTCACCACACCCAGCTGCCCTTCCGAGCCGCAGATCAGCCCCAGAAGGTCCAGCCCCGGCGCATCCAGATGCGCGCCGCCGATTTCCACCACCTCGCCGTCGGCCTTGACCATCGTCACCCCCAGCAGGTTGTTGGTGGTGACCCCGTATTTCAGGCAATGCGCGCCGCCCGAATTCATCGCGATGTTGCCGGCAATGGCGCAGGCCAGCTGGCTGGAAGGGTCCGGCGCATAGAAGAACCCGTCCGCCTCGACTTCGCCGGTGACGCTCAGGTTGGTGCGCCCGGCCTCGACCCGGATGAAACGGTTGGCGTAATCCACCTCCAGCACGGCGTTCATCCGCGCCACCCCCAGCACCACGCTGTCGGCAGTGGGCAGCGCCCCGCCGGCCAGCGAGGTGCCCGAGCCGCGCGGCACCACCGGCACGCCTTCTTCGTAGCAGATGCGCAGAACCGCCGACACTTCGGCCGTGCTCGCCGGCAGCACCGCCAGCAGCGGCGGACAGTGACAGGCGGTCAGGGCATCGCATTCATAGGCGCGGGTTTCGTGCGGATCGTCGATCACCGCATCGTCGGGCAGAACCGAACGCAGACGCGCCGCCAGCGCGGCCTTGCCGGCCAGCAGAGACTGTCTTGGGGGGGGAATATGCATGGCGCACACCCTTTGCTGAATTGGTAAGAAAACTATACCAATCCCGGCCATGTGCATAGCGCCAATTTCCACGAAATCTTGACGCGACAAGAGGCTGCGAATGTGGCAATCTGCCGCCATGAGAAAATTCATGCCAACAGCCCTGCTGGCCGCGGCCGTGTTTCAGGCCGGCACGGCCGTCGCCGAAGTGCCCACGATCGAAGGCGTGCGCGCCGATGCCCTTGGCGGGGCCTGGACCTTTTCGGTCACGCTGCGCCATCCCGACACCGGCTGGGATCACTACGCCGACGGCTGGGAGATACGCGCACCCGACGGCACTCGTCTGGGCTACCGAGAACTGGTGCATCCGCATGTCGATGAACAGCCCTTTACCCGGTCGCTGTCGGGGGTGCGCATTCCGGCAGGCATCGGTTACGTGCTGATCCGCGCGCATTGCAAGGTGGACGGGTGGAGCACCAGACCCTTCCGGTTCGACCTCGAACGCTGAAGGCCCGCGTTTCCCGCGCGCGCCCCCCCTGAGCCCGGCGCACCGGCACGCACCCGCGCACCATGGGTCGCGGCGAAACAGGCCGCGGCATCGCGGCACAAGAGGGGCACTTCGGGCCCCCCAGGGGACACGCGGGAAACACGCCGGAAGCGTGCTGCGCGCGCCTGCAACATGGTGTCTTCCCTGGCATTTGCGCGAAACGTTCCGGCGCCCGGTTTCGTTTTCTCACGGCCGCGAAACGGAAGACCGGTTCCCGGTCTGGCGCACCGCGCCCGGGCGCCTGTCAACCTGTCAAGATGACCGGAGTCGGCGCAGCACGCGACAAAGGGCGGGCGGCTGCCGGGGCGCTCGTGCGTCCCGGGCAAGGCAGGCGTGATCTGACGCGCCGCGCTCTAGGGCGTAGACCCATAAACCCCGCGCCGCCAGTTATCCGGTTTTTGTTCTGGCAAGGCGCAATCCCGCAGGAATAGCGGGGCTATTTCAAGGGGGTGCAACACAGCCAGGGCGGAAATCCGCATAACCCGAAGGGCGCGGATATCGCTTCATTTCAGCGGCTCGCGCCGCTTGCCAATAGAACCACTACTGACGGCGCGTCGCAAACCTCTGATATTTCGCGATATTCACGCTGGCGGTGTGGAGCTTATGGGTCTACGCCCTAGGCTCAGGCCCCGTTGATCCGACGCGCGCAGCGTCATCGGCGCCAAATATCAGTGGGTTGCGGCCCGCCGGCAGGGGGCTCCCTTCCAGAGGCAGCGCGCCGCCGGGATGACGTGCCGACGGCGCGCGAAGGGTTTGGCGCGCAAGAAGGGTTTGGCGCGCAAAGGGTTTGACGGATCAATGGGTCCCGGCCCCGGGGCAGGCAAGCGGCCGCTGCTGCCCTGGCAGGCCCCCGCCCGCGGGCAGGCGGGTTCCGGGGCCAGGGCGGGTCCGGGGCCAGGGCGGGTCCGGGGCCAAGGCGGGTCCGGGGACAGGGCGAATCTGATGCGCGGCAGGCGCCGGATCCCCGCCGTCGCCTGTCCGGGGCGCTCAAGACCGGTGCGCGCTGTCGGGCGACGGGCGTCAGAACCACTGCCCCGGCTCCATCAGCCCCAGATCGAGGAACTGCTGCGAGTTCCATTCGAATTTCACCGAGTTGTGCCAGTAGAACGTATTGATATCAAAGCTCGATCCCGCATTCAGCTTCAAGGCCTTGGCGGTTCTGAAAGAGGCGATGGACACCGTGATGTTGTGGTGCCACGGGCAGGAATAGGTGTTGTATTCCTCGTCGCTGAACCTGTGATCCGGGTGCAGCGTCAGCCCCCTGGCCGCGCGAAACAGCGGGATCCTGTCGATCCTGCGCCGGGCTTCGGGCACATGTTCCTCGAAGCGCCAGCGCAGCCCGCCGAAAAAGTCGAGCTGGCGTTCCAGAGGCATGCCCGGGTCCTCGGGCGAATGGCGCGCCAGGGCATAGTAGCCCGACTTGTCCAGGTAGGCCTGTTCGAGCGACACCGCATCCGGGTGGGCTTCGAGATCGCGCGCATAGATGTCGATGACATATCCCAGGACGGCGTCGCGACGCTCTTCGCCGTGAAAGGCCAGCATTTCGCCGATGGTGCGGCTTTCGCAAAAGGGGAAGAACAGGAATTCGCCATTGTAGCAGTAATACAGCCACTGACCGGGCGCGGCCGCGATCACCGCATTGACCACCGCCTGCGCGCCGCCTTCGCGCACGACATCGTGATCCACCCGGTGAAGCACGCCCGAAAGATCGTCCGCCAGTTCCAGTTCCGGGGGCATGAATGCCACCACGGCCTTGAAACCCAGGCCCAGATGGTGGCGAAGCGTGGCCTCGACCGCCGCCTCATCCTCGACCAGGATCAGCGCGATCGGCCCCTTCGCCAATGCGTCGCGCCCCTGGGCAAGGAACTGTTTCAGACTCTGATGGTGCATCTGCCCGGTCACGGCCTTCTGTCGCCTGTTTCGGTGAAAAAACCATGAATTTCAGAAATTGCAACCGTTGCATGGCTGTGCAAACCCCTGTAGGACAGCCACCTTGAAACGCGCCAGCCGGTGATCCCCATGCCAGATGCGAAAACCCCCGGATCGAAAAAGCTCTATGTCAGGACCTACGGCTGTCAGATGAACGTCTATGACAGCGAACGCATGAGCGAACTTCTGGGCGCCGCCGGCTACGAGGCGACGCCGTCGCCCGACGAGGCCGACATGATCCTGCTCAACACCTGCCATATCCGGGAAAAGGCGGCGGAAAAGGTCTATTCCGAACTTGGCCGCTTCAAGGATCTCAAGGCGCAGAGGCCCGGACTCAGGATCGCGGTGGCGGGCTGCGTTGCCCAGGCCGAGGGCGAGGAAATCGTCCGCCGCCAGCCGCTGGTGGATCTGGTGGTCGGCCCGCAAAGCTATCACCGCCTGGCAGAGATGGCGGCGCGCGCGGGAAACGGCACCCGGGCCCTGGACACGGATTTCCCCGAAGAAGACAAGTTTGCAGCGCTTGGCCGGCGCAGCCCGGCGCCACGCGCGCCGGCGGCCTTTCTCACCGTGCAGGAGGGCTGCGACAAGTTCTGTTCCTTTTGCGTGGTGCCCTACACGCGCGGGGCCGAGGTTTCGCGCCCGGCGCAGGCGATCCTGGACGAAGCGCGCGATCTGGTCGCGCGCGGCGTGCGCGAGATCACGCTTCTCGGGCAGAATGTGAACGCCTACCGCTGCACCCGGGGCGACAGGCCGCTGACCCTGGCGGCGCTGATCCGCCGGCTGGCCGAAATCGACGGGCTGGAGCGCATCCGTTACACCACCAGCCACCCCAACGACATGGGCGACGATCTGATCGCCGCTCATGGCGAATGCGACAAGCTGATGCCCTACCTGCACCTGCCGGTGCAGTCGGGCTCGGACCGCATCCTCAAGGCGATGAACCGGAAGCACACCGCACAAAGCTACCTGCGCCTGGTCGAGCGCATCCGCGCGGCGCGCCCGGACCTGCTGCTGTCGGGCGATTTCATCGTCGGCTTCCCCGGCGAAAGCGAGGCCGATTTCGAAGCCACCATGGCCCTGGTCCGCGAAGTGGGCTACGGGCAGGCCTATTCCTTCAAGTATTCGCCACGCCCGGGCACGCCCGCGGCCGAACGGACGCCGGTTGACGAAGAGACCATGAGCGAACGCCTCGCCCGGCTGCAGGCGCTGCTCAGGCAACAGCAACAGGCGGCGCAAGAGCGCATGCTCGGCCGCACCGTGGACGTGCTGTTCGAACGCGCCGGCCGCATGCCGGGGCAGCTGGTGGGCAAGTCCGGCCACCTGCAGGCTGTCCATGTGGATGGCGCCGACGCCCGCATCGGCGACATTCGCCGGGTCGAAATCACCGCCAGCGCGCCCAATTCGCTTGCCGGGCGGATCGTGGCGGCCTGAGCGAGCGGCGCAGACACGCCGAACGCGGCGCGACGAGATCGCGCTTGCGCGGCGGGGCGCAACTTGGCACCATCCGACCGGAGCCGGAACCTGGAGATTCGATTGGGACTTAACGAATTCAGCCCGCCGCCTCGCGCCGGCGACCAGGACGAGACCCTGCTTGAATTCCCGGACAACCGCCTGCTGATCGACCTGTGCGGCGAATACGACCGCAACCTGGCACAGATCGAACATGCGCTGGACGTGCAGATCATGCGGCGCGGCAACCGCCTGGCGCTGCACGGCGAAACGGGCGCGATCGAGGCCGTGGCCCACGTTCTGCGCAACCTCTACAGCCGGCTGGAAGGCGGCCACGCCATCGAGGCGGGGGACATCGACGCCGAAATCCGCATGTGCGCCGACGCACCCGACGCGCCCGGCAGCGCGCCGGACCGGGCGCGCTCCTCCGAGCCGGTCGAGATTGCCACCCGGAAGAAGACCGTCACCGCGCGCACCGCAACGCAGAAGGCCTACATTCGCACGCTGTTCGCGCGGGAACTGGTTTTCGGCATCGGCCCCGCCGGCACCGGCAAGACCTACCTTGCCGTCGCCGTGGGCGTAAACCTTTTCATCAACGGCCATGTGGACCGGATCATCCTGTCGCGCCCCGCCGTCGAGGCCGGCGAGCGGCTGGGTTTTCTGCCCGGCGACATGAAGGAAAAGGTCGATCCCTACATGCAGCCGCTTTATGACGCGCTGAACGATTTTCTGCCGGGCAAGCAGCTGGCCCGGCTGATCGAGGAAAAGCGCATCGAGATCGCGCCGCTGGCCTTCATGCGCGGCCGCACGCTGTCGAACGCCTTCGTCGTGCTGGACGAGGCGCAGAACGCCTCGCCGATGCAGATGAAGATGTTCCTCACCCGCCTCGGAGAGGGCAGCCGCATGGTGGTCACCGGCGACCGCACCCAGGTGGACCTGCCGCGCGGCGCCGCAAGCGGTCTGGCCGACGCCGAGCGCCGTCTCGGGCAGATCAGGCAGATCGGCTTTACCCATTTCAGCGCGCGCGACGTGGTGCGCCATGCGCTGGTTGCGCGCATCATCGACGCCTATGACACCGGCGGGGCCGGCGGTGCGCGAAACGCCGGCTCCACCCTGGGCGACGGCGACAGCGGAAACGGCAGCACCGGCGGCGCCAACAGCGGCAGCACCGGCAGGGCCACCGGACCCGATGGCTGAACCCAATGGCTGAAACCGATGGCTGAAACCGTCGATGTGCTCTGTGAAGACCGGCGATGGAAGGCGG
>JALSRF010000290.1 GCA_026984895.1 Paracoccaceae bacterium | reverse complement strand
CGCCCGCAAGAGCATCAGCCGAAGGGCCGCGCCCCTCAGGTGGCCGGGACGGTGCCGGTTTCGGTGTGTTCCTGTTCTGCGTAGGTCTTGCGTCGCTTTTCCGCGATCATCCGGGCCACCTTGCCCAGGGCAATGCCGCGCATGAACAAGCTTGCCGGTAGGAACGCCCATGCCGAAACCGTCCAGATCAGGGTCTGCGGATCTTCAAGGGTTACCGAGCCGAAAAGAGACGCCGCCCCCTTGACCGCAATCGGCGTCAAGAATGGCAGCCAGAACCCTAACACAACGTTAAAGCGCGCGTCGCGCTCAAGGCGCTGCACCACGTCCTTGCCGGCGGTCGGGTCGAAGGTCGGCAGGTTGATCCAGACATTGAACGTCCCGTTCGAGCGCGGCCAGTTCTTCAGCCTCAGAACGATCAGAAACACCGCCAGGGTGAGAAGCGAGATCAGATAGGCCAGCCCGGCAGCGGTCCGCACCAGGATGATATGCTCGGGGCTGACGTCCTGCGGCAGCATCAGCACCACAAGGCGCACCGGGCTGTAGGGGAAATCGATGGCAATGCCGATCAGCGTGCCCACGGCCTGCACGAACCGGGTCAGCGTGGTTGCGTCGGCATTGCCGCGGCTGACCAGGGTCAGCAGCAGCACCGTGACAAAGAGCGAAACGAAGCGGATGCGGTTGAACGGCGGGGCGTCGCGGAATTCGACCAGGCCCGGATAGGCCGAGGCATATTCGAAGATGGTCAGCGCCGCGCCGAAGATCGCCACGAGGGCGACGATCTGCTTGGCGTCCGGACTGACGCCGGGCAACAGCAGCGATGGCGTTGCAATCAGCAAAACCACCAGCATCGCGCGGATCAACGCACCCGAGAGTCGGGATATCACTGCTCCAATCCCTCAAAATGGTCGAACGCGGTGCCTTGCCGCGCCCTTGTTGAACTGTTTTCCCACCAATCAAGGCAGGCTGCCACATTCTTGCCCAATTTCTGCCTTCTTTCGTTCCATCCAGCAAGTATCGGGCAAGATTAATAAAAAATTTGCGGCCAAATCGTGGAGAAACTGGTGCGCCTTTGCATCATTTTGGTAAACAAAAAGGGTCAGCCGCGGTGGCTGACCCCAGATATTGCGTTTCACGCCGTTTCAGACCCAAGGGCGCGCGCGCGTGGCCTTCTGCTCGAAGTCGTCGATCGCTTTCGCCTTTTCCAGGGTCAGCGAAATGTCGTCCAGCCCGTTCAGCAGGCAATGCTTCTTGAACGGGTCCAGATCAAAATGCAGCGTGCCCCCGTCCGGCCCGTGGATCTCCTGCCTCTCCAGATCAACGGTGATGACCGCGTTTGCCCCGCGCCGGGCATCGTCCATGAGCTTGTCCACATCCTCGCGCGGCAGAACGATCGGCAAAATCCCGTTCTTGAAACAGTTGTTGTAGAAGATGTCGGCAAAGCTCGTCGAGATGACGCACCGGATGCCGAAGTCGAGCAAGGCCCAGGGCGCGTGTTCGCGCGAAGACCCGCAGCCGAAATTGTCGCCCGCCACCAGAATCCGGGCGTCGCGATATGCCGGCTTGTTCAGCACGAAATCCGGGTTCGGCGACCCGTCGTCCAGATAGCGCATCTCGTCGAACAGATGCACCCCCAGCCCGGACCGCTTGATGGTCTTCAGGAACTGCTTCGGGATGATCATGTCGGTGTCGATGTTCACCAGCGGCATCGGAGCGGCAACGCCGGTCAATTTGTCGAACTTTTCCATCTGTCTTCTCCTGTCCGGCCAGCGCGCCGGCCATTTTGGCGTCAGTCCCGGCGGGCTGAAGGCGTCGCCGGCTCTTCTCTCACGGCAGTCTCACGGCAGTCCCGCAGCAGGCTCACAGCAGGTCGCGCACGTCGGTCAGCCGCCCGGTCAGCGCCGCTGCCGCCGCCATCTGCGGGCTGACCAGATGGGTGCGCCCGCCCTTGCCCTGGCGGCCCTCGAAATTTCGGTTCGAGGTGGCCGCGCAGCGTTCGCCCGGCGCCAGCTGGTCGGGGTTCATCGCCAGGCACATGGAACAGCCCGCCAGGCGCCATTCGAACCCGGCCTCTTCGAAGATCGCCGCCAGCCCCTCTTCCTCGGCCTGCGCGCGCACCAGCCCGGAGCCGGGCACGATCATCGCCCGCATCCCCTCCTTGATCTTCCTGCCCCGGACGATCTCGGCGACCGCGCGCAGGTCCTCGATGCGCCCGTTGGTGCAGGACCCGATGAACACCGTGTCCACGGCGATGTCGGTCAGCTTCATGCCCGGCGTAAGGCCCATGTAGTCCAGCGCGCGGCGCACGGCGTCAACCTTGCCGCCTTCGAAATCCTCGGGCGCCGGCACGCTGGCGGTGATCGGCAGCACGTCCTCGGGGCTGGTCCCCCAGGTCACCACCGGGGCGATGTCTTCGCCCTTCAGCGTCACCACCTTGTCGAAATGCGCGCCCTCGTCGGTGTAGAGCGTCTTCCACCAGGCCAGCGCCGCCTCCCATTGCGCGCCCCTGGGGGCGTGCGGGCGGCCCCTGACATATTCGAAGGTGGTGTCGTCGGGCGCGATCAGCCCGGCCCGCGCGCCGCCCTCGATCGCCATGTTGCAGACCGTCATGCGGCCTTCCATCGACAGGCCGCGGATGGCTTCGCCGCAATACTCGATCACATGGCCGGTGCCCCCTGCCGTGCCGGTGGCGCCGATCACCGCCAGCGTGAGGTCCTTGGCGGTGACGCCGGGCTGCAGACGCCCGGTGATTTCCACCTTCATGTTCTTCGATTTCTTCTGGATCAGCGTCTGGGTCGCCAGCACATGTTCGACCTCCGAGGTGCCGATCCCGTGCGCCAGCGCCCCGAATGCCCCGTGGGTTGCGGTGTGGCTGTCGCCGCAGACCACCGTCATCCCCGGCAGGGTCCAGCCCTGTTCCGGCCCGACGATATGCACGATGCCCTGGCGCACATCGTTGACCGGATAGTAGTGGATGCCGAATTCGCGGGCGTTCTTGTCAAGCGCCTCCACCTGGATGCGGCTTTCCTCGTTCTCGATGCCCTTTTCGCGGTCCAGCGTGGTGGGCACGTTATGGTCCGGCACGGCGATGGTCTTTTCCGGCGCGCGCACCTTGCGCCCGGCCATGCGCAGCCCCTCGAAGGCCTGCGGGCTGGTCACCTCGTGCACCAGGTGGCGGTCGATATAAAGCAGCGCGGTGCCGTCGTCGTCTTCGGATACCAGGTGGGCATCCCAGATCTTGTCATAGAGGGTTTTCGGGTCTGTCATCGGGAATTACTTTCCTGTGCGGGGCATGGTTGAGCGGTCGGGGCCGCCAGAGACGGGACGCCCGTTCAGCGCCAGGCGCATGTCGCCGATACGCACCCGCCATGGAACCTCCAGGGCAGGCGCGCGCGATCGTCCATGTCGAAGACTCGTGTCATCATCTGTCACCTAGCCAAAAGTCGTGGCGGCATCAAGGTCAATGGCCTGTCGCGCGCCGCCAGGCCGCAAGCGGAAGCGCGTGCCGTTCGCCGGGGTCGGGGCCGCCTGCGACAGCGCGCATCGTGCGTCGCAGGCCATGACAAGGCATCGTGAAAAGAATCTGCCCCCCAAAACGTTGAGATTCATCGGCCGCAGTGCTATTTTTTCCTCATCCCGGCGCCGGGGACACGACGGCGCGCCGAAATGGAGGAAATGATCTGTCTCACCCGAACAACGCGGCCCAGGAACAGGCTGCTCCGGGCGCGAGCATGAGCGGTGGCGCCCGAAATCCGAGTTCAGGCAGGCGTCTGCTTGATCTCGTTCTTTCTTCCCTTGACAGCGACAAGGCCGAAGACGTGATTTCGATCAGCCTTTCGGGCAAATCGGAAATGGCGGACTTCATGGTGATCGGCTCGGGCCGGTCCGCGCGTCAGGTCACGGCAATCGCCGAAAAGCTTGCCGACCGGCTGAAGCACGAAGCGGGGATCGTGTCGAGGATCGAAGGCAAGGACCAGGGCGACTGGGTTCTGATCGACGCCGGCGATGTCATCGTGCACATCTTCCGCCCGGAGGTGCGCGCGTTCTACCAGCTGGAAAAAATGTGGATGTCCCCCAGGACGGCGACCAGTTCCGTCTGATGCGGGTTCGTATCTGTGCAATCGGACGGCTGCGGGCCGGACCCGAGCGCGACCTGACCGACGACTATCTTGCAAGATTTGCGCGCACCGGACGGACTCTGGGCCTGGGCCCGGCCGACGTCTCGGAAGTCGAAGCGCGCAAGGGCGGCGGTGTGGCCGAAGAGGCGAGGCTGATCGAACGCACGATCCCCGCCGGCGCCACCGTCTGCGCGCTGGACGAGCGGGGCAAGGCACTGTCATCGCCCGAACTCGCGCGGATGCTGGCCGATTTGCGCGATCAGGGCGTCGGGCATCTGGCCTTTCTGATCGGGGGGGCGGACGGCCTGGACCGGCGGCTGCGACAGCGCGCGCATCGCCATCTTTCGCTTGGCCCGATGGTCTGGCCGCACATGCTGGCGCGGGTGATGCTGAGCGAACAGCTTTACCGCAGCGCAACGATCCTGGCCGGGCTGCCCTACCACCGCACCTGACACTGCGCCCGACGCCGCACCCGACGCCGCGCCTGACACTGCGCCAGCCCCCCTGAGACCGCGGCCGGAACGCGCCCGCCGATCCGGCCCGCGCGGACCGGCACCGATGACGATTTTGCGGTTTCCCCGGCCCGACAGCCGCTATAGAAAGTGGCAACAAGACCACGAGGCACCGACCCAATGAGCACTCCGAAACCCGTCGTCCTGTGCATTCTCGACGGCTGGGGGCTGCGCGACGATCCTGCCGCCAACGCCCCGGCACTTGCCGACACCCCCGCTTTCGACCGGCTGATGGCCACATGCCCGCATTCCACGCTGATCACCTACGGGCCCGATGTCGGCCTGCCGCGGGGACAGATGGGAAATTCCGAAGTCGGGCACACCAATATCGGGGCGGGTCGCGTGGTGGCCATGGACCTTGGCGCCATCGACCTGGCCATCGAAGACGGGTCGTTTTTCCGCAACCCGGCGCTTGTCGATTTCATCGCCGCTCTGAAAAGGACCGGCGGAACGGCCCATGTGATGGGGCTGTTGTCCGACGGCGGCGTGCATGGGCACATCGACCATATCCGCGCCGCGATCCGGGCGATCGACGACGCCGGCGTTCCGGTGGCGGTCCATGTGGTGACCGACGGGCGCGACGTGGGGCCGAAAACGGCCGACGGTTTCGTCAACGCGCTGCAAGCGAGCCTGCCGGAAGGCGCGCGCATTGCCACCGTTTCGGGCCGCTACCATGCCATGGACCGCGACAAGCGGTGGGACCGGGTCGCCCGCGCCTACGAGGCGATTGTCCACGGCAGGGGCGCGGCGTTCGACACCGCCATTGACGCCGTGAAGGCGGGTTACGACAAGGGCATCACCGATGAATTCCTGGTCCCGGCGGTGATCGGCGGCTATAGCGGCATCCGGGACGGAGACGGTTTTTTCTGCACCAATTTCCGGGCCGACCGGGCGCGCGAGATCCTGTCCGCCATCGGCCAGAAGGGCTTCGACGCCTTCGATCCCGGACGCAGACCGAAGCTGGCGGGCCTGCTGGGCATGGTGGACTACTCCGAGCAGCACAGCACCTACATGACCACATGCTATCCGAAACAGCACATCGTCAACACCCTCGGTCACTGGGTGGCCGCACACGGGCTGCGCCAGTTTCGCATCGCCGAAACCGAAAAATATCCGCATGTGACCTTCTTTCTGAATGGCGGGGTCGAGCCGCCGGAAAAGGGAGAGGACCGTTTCATGCCCCCCTCGCCCGACGTCGCGACCTATGATCTGAAACCGGAAATGTCCGCGCCCGAGGTCACCCGGCGCCTGGTCGAGGCGATCGGCGCCGGCTACGATCTGATCGTGGTCAACTACGCCAACCCCGACATGGTGGGCCATACCGGCAACCTGCAGGCGGCGATCCGGGCCGTCGAAGCCGTCGATCGGGGCCTGGGCGAAGCGCTGGAGGCCCTGGACAGGGCCGGCGGGGCGATCGTCGTGACCGCCGACCACGGCAATTGCGAAACCATGATCGACCCGGAAACGGGTGGGCCGCACACCGCCCACACCACCAACCCCGTGCCGGTAATCGTGTGCGGCGCACCAGAGGGCACGCGGCTTCGGGATGGCGGCCGGCTCGCCGATCTGGCGCCCACCGTGCTTGAACTGATGCACCTTTCCGCCCCCCCCGAAATGACCGGCAAAAGCCTTCTGGAGAAATGAAGCGGCAGGCCCTTGTCCTGTGCGTCGCTTTCGCGCTATTCGCGGCCGCTGTCCCGGCCGTGCAGCCGGCATGGGCCGAAAACGACCCGTCCGCACTTGCGCGCCGGGCCATCGACAAGCTGAACCAGGCGCATGTCGCCCTGAACGAAGCATCGCGGGCCAGCGACCGGGTTGCGGCGCTGAGCCAGACCATCCAGGCTTTCGAAGACGGGCTGGATGCCCTGCGCGAAGGGGTGCGTCAGGCCGCGCTGCGCGAGGCGGCCATCCGGCACGAGTTCGACCGGGAAAGCGAAAAGCTGTCGCGCTTTCTCGGGGTGCTGATGTCGATACAGTCTTCGTCCGGCCCGCTCGGCCTGCTGCATCCGTCCGGGCCACTGGGCACGGTGCGCTCGGGAATGATCGTTGCCGACATCACCCCGGAAATCCACCGGCGCGCAGAGGCGTTGCGCCGCCGCCTGGAAGAAATCACGACGCTGCGCAGCCTGCAGCAGGCCGCCGCGAAGACCCTGCGCCAGGGGCTGGAGGATGCACAGGCGGCGCGAACCGGACTCAGTCAGGCAATCTCGAACCGGACCGAGCTGCCCCAGCGCTACCTGGCCGATCCGGCGCGCTTGCAGCGGCTGGTGGACGGGGCCGAAACGCTTGAAGGGTTTGCCACGGGCCTTTCGGGGATCGAACTGAAAGGCCCGGTGCCCGACCCGGTGCGCGACTTCGCGGCCGCAAGGGGCCAGCTGCCGATGCCGGTTCAGGGCACGCTGCTGCGCGGCTTCAACGAACCGGATGCCGCCGGCGTCCGGCGTCCCGGGATACTCGTGGCGACGCGCCCGCTGGCGCTGGTCACCAACGTGTGGCCTGCAACCGTGCGCTATCGCGGACCGCTGCTGGATTTCGGGCAGGTGGTGATCCTGGAGCCGGAGCCCGGCACGCTTCTGATTCTCGGCGGCATGGATCAGGCTTTCGGCCAGGTCGGGCAGGTTCTTCCCGCCGGCGCCCCCCTCGGGCTGATGGGCGGGGCAAGCCCCGATCCCGACGGATTTTTTCAAAATGCCGTCAAGGGGGCTGGTTCAGAGCGCTCGGAAACGCTTTATATAGAACTGAAACGCGGAGACTCGCCGGTTGACCCGGCCAAATGGTTCGCCCTGACAAAGGATTGAATTGCGATGAAGAAGTTCGTGATGGCTGCCATTGGCGGCACATTGGCCGGCGTGGTCCTGACCACGCAGATCGCGGGGCCGTTGCTCGCGCAAGACGGCCAGAAGGCCCCCACGGTCTACGAAGACCTTGACCTGTTCGGCGACGTTTTCGAGCGCATCCGCTCGCAATATGTCGAGCCGGTCGACGAATCGGCCCTTATAGAGGCGGCGATAAACGGAATGCTGAGCTCGCTCGATCCGCATTCCAGCTACCTCTCGGCGCAGGGCGCGGCCGATATGCGCGAAAAGACGCGCGGCGAGTTCGGCGGCCTCGGCATCGAGGTCACGCAGGAAGACGGCTGGGTCAAGGTGGTCACCCCGATGGACGGAACCCCCGCCGACAACGCCGGCATCCAGGCCGGCGATTTCATCACCCAGGTCAATGGCGAAAGCCTGCTGGGCCTGACGCTGGATCAAGCCGTCGCAAAGATGAAAGGGCCGGTTGGCTCGGAAATCGTCATCACGGTCGTGCGCGACGGCGTCGATGAACCGTTCGATGTCTCGATCATCCGCGACACGATCAAGCTGACCGCCGTGCGCACCCGGGCGGTGGGCCATACGGTGGTCATGCGGGTTTCGACCTTCAATGATCAGACCTACCCGAACCTCCTGGACGGGCTGACCAAATCGGTCAAGGAACTGGGCGGCATCGACAACGTGGATGGCTTCGTGCTTGACCTGCGCAACAATCCCGGCGGGCTGCTGACCCAGGCAATCAAGGTCTCGGACGCCTTCCTGGACGAAGGCGAAATCGTTTCCACTCGCGGGCGCAACCCGCAGGATGGCCAACGCTACAACGCCACCAAGGGTGATCTGGCCGAAGGCAAACCCATCGTGGTGCTGATCAACGGCGGCTCGGCATCCGCTTCGGAAATCGTCGCCGGCGCGCTGCAGGATCACCATCGCGCCATCGTCGTCGGCACCAAGAGTTTCGGCAAGGGGTCCGTGCAGACGGTGATGCCGCTGCGCAACGGCGGGGCGATGCGCCTGACCACGGCGCGCTACTATACGCCGTCTGGCCGCTCGATCCAGGCGCTCGGGGTTTCGCCGGATATCGTGGTCGAGCAACCCGCGCGCGACCAGACTGCCGATGCGCAGGACACCGGCAAACCGCGCAAACCGCGCACCCGCTCTGAAGCCGACCTGCGCGGACGGCTCTCCAACGACAGCCTGACCGATGACGAGCGCGCCAAGATCGAAAAGGAACGCGCCCTGGCCGAAGAGGAAGCCAAGCTGCGCAAGGAGGATTTTCAGCTTGCCTATGCCATTGACGTGCTCAAGGGGCTGGCCGTGATCTCCACAGCCCGGTAAGGCCGGGCCCGATCCCTCACCGTGCGGCGGCCGGGCCGGTTCCGGCCGCCGCAAAACCTGGCGGCCCGGAAATGCCATGACACCTGCTGAAATCGCCTTCCTGCCTTACCGTCCCAACGTGGGGATGGTGCTGGCCAATCCGCGCGGCCTCGTGTTCGCGGCCCAGCGGCTCGACAGCAGCGCCGATGCGCTTCAGATGCCCCAGGGTGGCATTGACGCCGGCGAAGACCCGCGCACCGCGGCGCTGCGCGAACTGCGCGAAGAAACCGGCATCCCCGAAAGCCTGATTTCGATCGAAGCGGAAATGCCGGACTGGCTGACCTACGACTTGCCCCCCGATCTGGTCCCGAAAATCTGGCAGGGCCGCTTCCGGGGACAGAAACAGAGATGGTTCCTGTTGCGCTATCTCGGCAGGGACGATCAGATCGATATCGAGACCGACCACCCGGAGTTTTCCCGGTGGCAATGGATCGCCCCGGACGAACTGATCCGGCGCATCGTGCCCTTCAAGCGCGATGTCTACACGAAGGTCCTGACGCACTTCGCCCCGCTGCTGCGCAACTGAAATCTTCTTTGCCGAAATATCCTGGGGGGTGAAGGCCCGTTCGCGGGCCGAGGGGGCGGACAGCCCCCTTCACCGACATCTCCACTCCCTGGCCGACAGGAAGGACTCGCAAAAAGAACAAAACATGAATATTCTGAGCGACGCCATGACAAGACGCCGCCACCGCAGATCCGCTCCGCCAACCGCCTCCTCCCTTCGCCAAAGGGCAGGCTGATGTTTGCGGAACTTTGCGCAACCTCCGGTTTTTCCTTCCTCACCGGGGCCTCCCACCCCGAGGAATACATCCGCCTCGCCGCCCTCATGGGGCTGCCGGCGCTTGCCATCTCCGACGAAAACTCGGTCGCCGGGATCGTGCGCGCCCATGCCGAAACACGAGAGATCGCCCGGCAGGTCCGGCTGCGCGAAACCCTCCGCCCCCCTGGCCCGCCACGCCCCGCTCGAATCCCGGCTCCGCCCTCGGCCGACATCACCAATATCCCGCGGCTTGTCCCCGCCGCCCGCCTGGTTCTCGCCGACGGCTTCACCCTCACCGCCCTGCCGCGCGACCGCGCCGCCTGGGGGCGGTTGTGCCGGCTGATCTCGCTGGGGCGGTTGCGGACCGGAAAGGGGCAATGCCGGTTGCATCTGGACGACCTGCTTGCCTGGGGTGACGGGCTGGAAATGCTGCTGCACCCACAGGCAGACCCCTCGCCGCGCGGCGCGGGCGCCTGGAGGCCACAGGCACGGCGCCTGGCGCGCCGCTTTGCCGGGCAGGTCTCGCTCCTGCTCGCCCCGCGGTACGACGGGCAGGATCGGGCGCGCCTTGCCCGCCTCACCGCCCTCGCCCAGGGGTTGTCCATCCCCACCGTCGCCGCCGCCGCCCCGCGCATGCACAACGCCCGCCGCCGCCGCCTTGCCGACGTGCTGACGGCCATTCGCACCGGCACACGGGTTGACGATCTTGGCCGCGCCGCGCTTGCCAATGCCGAGCAGCGCCTGCGCAGCGAAGCCGAAATGCTGCGCCTGTTCGCCGGCTTCGAGAACGCCGTGCACCGCTCTGGCGACATTGCCGCGCGCTGCACCTTTTCGCTGGACGAATTACGCTACGAATACCCCGCCGAGATCGCCGGTGGCGAAACCCCCGCCGAGCGCCTGTCACGCCTCGCTCACGAGGGCCTGCGCCGGCGCTACCCGGCGGGCGCTCCGCAGCGGGTGAAAGACATGCTGGCCCACGAACTGGCCCTGATCGCCAGGCTGAAATACGAACCCTATTTCCTGACCGTGCACGACATCGTTGCCTTTGCCCGCGAACGCGCCATCCTGTGCCAGGGCCGCGGCTCGGCGGCCAATTCGGTGACCTGCTACGCGCTGGGCATCACCAGCGTCTCGCCCGAGATCGGCTCGATGGTGTTCGAACGTTTCGTCTCCGAAGCCCGCGACGAACCCCCCGATATCGACGTGGATTTCGAACACGAGCGCCGCGAAGAGGTGATCCAGCACATCTATGAAAAATACGGTCGCCACCGCGCCGGGCTTTGCGCCACCGTCATCCATTACCGCGGCAAACGCGCCATCCGCGAGGTCGGCCGCGCCATGGGCCTGTCCGACGACACGCTCTCGGCGCTTTCGTCGCAGCTCTGGGGGTTCTTTTCCTCGGGCAAAATCGATGCAAGGCGCCTGCGCGAGATCGGGCTGGACCCCACCGACCGCCGCCTGGCGCAAACCCTTGCCCTGGTCCGGGAAATCCAGGGCTTTCCCCGCCACCTGTCACAGCACGTCGGCGGCTTCATCATTACCGAAGGGCGGCTCGATGAACTGGTGCCGATCGAAAACGCCACAATGGAGGACCGCACGGTCATCTGCTGGGACAAGGACGATATCGACACGCTGGGCATCCTCAAGGTGGACGTGCTGAGCCTGGGCATGCTGACCTGCATCCGCAAGGCGTTCGATCTGATCGAACAGCATCACCAGACCGGCTACACGCTGGCCACGCTTCCACCCGAAGACCCGGCCGTTTACGACATGCTGTGCAAGGCCGACAGCGTCGGCGTCTTTCAGGTCGAAAGCCGCGCGCAGATGAATTTCCTGCCGCGCATGCGGCCGCGCAGCTTCTACGATCTGGTGATCGAGGTCGCGATCATCCGGCCCGGCCCGATCCAGGGCGACATGGTGCATCCGTTCATACGGCGGCGCAACGGCGAGGAAGAGGTCTCCTTTCCTTCCGATGAGCTTGGCCAGGTGCTGGGCAAGACCC
>JALSRF010000289.1 GCA_026984895.1 Paracoccaceae bacterium | reverse complement strand
CTTCTCGCACCGATCGCGAAACCGGAAGAACGTCTCGGCCTCGAAGAAGAACTGGGTAATCGCCGACGAGGCACCCGCGTCGATCTTGCGCCTGAGCCAGTCGATATCGGCCTGGTCGTCGGCCGCCTCCGGGTGGCGGTCGGGATAGGCGCCGACACGGATGTCGAACCTGCCAGTGCGCGCCAGCGCCTCGACCAGTTCCACCGACGAGCCGAATCCGTCGCGATGCGGCACGAACCTGCCCGTGCCCGCCGGCGGGTCCCCCCTGAGCGCGACGATCTCGCGCACGCCGATGTCGGCATAGCTCTGGGCAATGGCCATGGTCTCGGCGCGGGTGGCATCGACGCAGGTCAGATGCGCCGCCACGTTCAGACCGTAGTTGCCGTGGATCGCTTCGACCGCCTCGTGGGTCAGCTTGCGCGTGGTGCCGCCCGCGCCATAGGTCACCGACACGAACTGCGGCTCGAGCGGCGCCAGCGCGCGCACCGTGTCCCACAGCCGGAACGAGGCCGGCAGCGTGCGCGGAGGAAAGAACTCGAACGAAATGCGGGCCGAGGGCATGGCTGTATCCTTCTTGATCCGATGCTTCTCCCATGAGATAAGACCTGAGGCAAATTCATAATTCTCAACAACATCATGAGGTGTCCGCATATGCACCTTGAACTGAGACACCTGCGCACCATCCACGCCATCCACCGGGCCGGCGGGCTGGCGCGGGCGGCGGATCAGCTCAACATCACCCAGTCGGCACTTTCGCACCAGATCAAGGGGCTCGAAGACCAGGCCGGGGTCGAACTGTTCGTGCGCCGCACCAAGCCGCTGAAACTCTCGGCCGCGGGCCTGCGCCTGCTGCGCCTCGCCGAAAAGGTGCTCCCCGAGGTGGAAGCGGTGCAGGAGGATTTCCGCAATCTGCTGACCGGCAAGACCGGCCGGCTGCACATCGCCATCGAGTGCCATGCCTGTTTCGACTGGCTGTTCCCGGTGCTCGAAGGCTTCCGCCGCGCCTGGCCCGATGTCGATGTGGACATCCGCCCGGGCCTCGCCTTCGACGCGCTCGCCGCGCTGCAACGCGAAGAGGTGGACGTGGTGATCTCGTCCGACCCGGAAACCCTCGACCATGTGGAGTTTTCGCCGCTTTTCGACTACGAAGCGCGCTTTGTCGCCGCGGCCCAGCATCCGCTGGCGCAAAAGCCGTTCATCGAGGCCGGGGATTTCCGCGATCAGTTGCTGATCACCTATCCGGTAGAGCGCGCCCGCCTCGACATCTTCAGCCAGCTTCTGACCCCGGCCCGGGTAGAGCCGCGCGCCCTGCGCCAGGTGGAACTGACCGCGGTGATCCTGCTGCTGGTCGCCTCCAATCGCGGCGTTTCGGTGCTGCCCGACTGGGTGCTGCGCGAGGTCCGATACCACGCCGACTACATCACCCGCCCGATCACCGAAACCGGCCTCACCCGCCGCCTTTACGCCGCCATGCGCAGCGACGACACCACGCGCCCCTTCATGGCCCACTTCCTGCGCCTGGCCCGCAGCGAGCCGGTCAAACTGCAACGCGCCTGAGCCCTTCTTCTGTCCGAAAATATCCTGGGGGGTGAACGGGCCGCAGGCCCGGAGGGGGCACAAAGCCCCCTTTCCCTCGACCGCGCCAGAGGCTAGATGATGCCGGACCGGAACACTCTGACGGAACGACCCGAACATGCCGATGGAAAAGACATTCGACGCCGCCAAGGCCGAAGCGCGCATCTATAACGCCTGGGAAAGCGCGGGCGCCTTCCGGGCCGGGGCCGGGCCGGCGGCAAGGCGCAACAGCCCCGAAACCTACTGCATCATGATCCCGCCCCCGAATGTCACCGGCGCACTGCACATGGGACACGCCTTCAACAACACGCTGCAGGACATCCTCGTGCGCTGGCACCGGATGCGCGGCTTCGACACGCTCTGGCAGCCGGGCCAGGACCACGCCGGCATCGCCACCCAGTTGCAGGTGGAAAAGATGCTCGCCGCCGAAGGCAACATCACCCGCGCCGAGATGGGGCGCGAGGCCTTCATCGAAAAGGTCTGGGAGTGGAAGGGCAAGTATGGCTCCACCATCATCAACCAGCTGAAACGCCTCGGCGCGTCGTGCGACTGGGAACGCAACGCCTTCACCATGGCCGGCGCCCCGGGCGATCCGCGCACCGGCCACGAACATTCGCCCGACTTCCACGACGCGGTGATCCGGGTCTTCGTCGATCTCTACAACAAGGGGCTGATCTTCCGCGGCAAGCGGCTGGTCAACTGGGACCCGCATTTCGAAACCGCCATTTCCGATCTCGAAGTCGAAAACATCGAGATCGACGGCCACATGTGGCATTTCAAATACCCGCTGGCCGGCGGCGAGACCTACATCTACCGCGAAAAGGACGCCGACGGAAAGGTCGTGCTCGAAGAGGAACGTGACTACATCTCCATCGCCACCACGCGCCCCGAAACCATGCTCGGCGACGGCGCGGTTGCGGTTCAT
>JALSRF010000288.1 GCA_026984895.1 Paracoccaceae bacterium | reverse complement strand
GGGGTTGCCCGGGCTGCGTGGCCGGCGCCGCCGACACCGATTCTGCGCGCGGCGGCACGCGGTCGGCAGAGGGCAGCGCGTCCGCCGGCCCGGGCTGCAGAGCCCGCGCCCCGGACGGCGCCCCGGACGGCGCACGAGAAGGCGCACGGGAAGGCGCCCCGGCGCGCCCCGCGGCCGAGGCGACGCGCACACTGTCGTCCGCCGCACCCGGGGGCACCGGCGCCCCCTGGGCAAGGCCCGCACGCGGGGGCGCGCCCGTTTCGGTATCGGCGACTGGCGCGCTGTCGGGCGCGATCTGCGCCGGCGCGCTGGCGCTGCCCGTGGCCTGCGGCACCTTCGCACGGTCGGTTTCCGAGGCCGGTTCCAGCAGGTCATGCGCCGGCGTTCCCGGCTCCGCGGCACCGACCTCGGCGGGGGCCTGCGCCACCACCTCGGACGGCGGGTGCGGCAGCGCCGTCATGCCGCCAAGCTCGGAGGCCACCCACAAACCGGTGAGCGCCGCGACCGACCCCCACAGAAAACCCGATATCTGCCCGCGTCCCATCGTTCCTCCGATCAGACCCCAGTTTCACATGTTATTCGCCCGGTTGCACTTGACCCCCGGGCCTGCCTCAACGCAAGTATATCGCGACCGGCCCCGGGGGGCACCCCCTTTGCGAAAGACGCGCGACATGTTGCTGCTGATCGACAATTACGACAGTTTCACCTACAATCTCGTCCATTATCTGGGAGAGCTGGGGGCCGAAGTCGAGGTGCGACGCAATGACGCCCTGAGCGTGCAACAGGCGCTGGCACTCGAGCCTTCGGCGATCTTGCTGTCGCCTGGCCCCTGCGATCCGAACCGGGCCGGGATCTGCATGGACCTCGTGCGCGCCGCGGCCCGCGCCCGGCTGCCGCTGATGGGGGTCTGCCTCGGACACCAGGCGATCGGACAGGCCCTGGGCGGGCGGATCGTGCAGGCGCGCGAAATCGTGCACGGCAAGATGGGCACCATCCACCACGACGCCAGCGGCCTGTTCGCCGGGCTGGCATCGCCGTTTCAGGCGACACGCTATCATTCGCTGGTGGTCGAGCGCGAAAGCCTGCCCGACGCGTTGCGCGTCACCGCACAGCTGGACGATGGCACCATCATGGGCCTCGCCCACAGGAACCTGCCGATCCATGGCGTGCAGTTTCACCCCGAAAGCATCGCGTCCGAACACGGGCACGCACTGCTGCGCAATTTCCTCGAACTGGCAAGGGAACCCGCATGAGCACCGACATCAAGCCGCTGATCGGCCTGGCCGCCGAACGTCCGCTGACCGACGACGAGGCCCGGACGGCCTTCGAGGCCCTGTTCCAGGGCGATGCCACCCCCAGCCAGGTGGGCGGCCTGCTGATGGCGCTGCGCACGCGCGGCGAAACCGTGGCGGAATACGCCGCCGCCGCCCGGGTGATGCGCGCCAGGTGCAACGCGGTGACGGCGCCCGAGGGGGCGATGGACATCGTGGGCACCGGGGGCACCGGCAAGGCGACGCTGCAGATTTCCACCGCCACCGCCTTTTGCGTGGCCGGCGCCGGGGTGCCGGTGGCCAAGCACGGTAACCGCAAGCTGTCCTCCAACTCGGGCGCGGCCGATGCCCTGGCGCTGAGCGGGGTCGAGGTGATGGTGGGGGCGCCGGTGGTGGAACGGGCGCTGCGCGAGGTGGGGATCGGCTTCATGATGGCGCCGATGCACCACCCGGCGATGAAACACGTGATGCCCACCCGCATGGAACTGGGCACCCGCACGATCTTCAACATCCTGGGCCCGCTGACCAACCCGGCCGGGGTGAAACGCCAGCTGACCGGGGCCTTTTCGCGCCAGATGATCCGCCCGATGGCCGAGACGCTGCTGGCGCTTGGCAGCGAACGCGCCTGGCTTGTGCACGGCACGGACGGCACGGACGAGCTGACCGTGACCGGCGAAAGCTGGGTCGCGGCGCTGGAAGACGGCGCCGTGAGCGAACGCAGCCTGCACCCCGAGGATGCGGGGCTGGCGGTGCATCCGTTCGAGGCCATTACCGGCGGCACGCCCAAGGAAAACGCCGCCGCGCTGGCAGCGGTTCTTGCCGGCGAACCGGGCGCTTATCGCGACGCCGTGCTGTTCAATGCGGCGGCGGCCCTGGTGATTGCGCAACGGGCCGACAACCTGAAGGAGGGCGTGGAAATGGCCGCCGAGAGCCTCGACAGCGGGCGCGCGCGCGAAAAGCTGGCCGGGCTGGCGCGAATCACCTCCGCCGGCTGACGGCACCACCGCCGCGCCCGATGCCACCAGGCGATGCCGCGTCCGGGCAGCCACCGCCGCGTCCGATGCGCCGCCCGTCCGCCCTGCCCGATGCCGCAAGCGATGCCGCCTGCCCGGCCCGATGCCACCAAGCGATGCCGCATCTGGTGCCGCGTCCGGCCAGCCGCGCCCGGGCTCCCACCGGCTCTGCCCGGCGTCGCTCAAGTGTTCCGTCCCCGGCCACCCGCTGGCTCTGCT
>JALSRF010000287.1 GCA_026984895.1 Paracoccaceae bacterium | reverse complement strand
CTCGTCCGGGCGCGCGGCCCGTGCCAGGCGGGCCAGCATCCCCGGCCTGAGCCGCGCGAATATCTCGACCGCGCGGGCCGAACGCATCGCCGGGTAGGTGCGCCAGCGCTCCATCACCTGTTCGGAGGCCGGCGAAAAGGCCACCGTATCGCCGGCGGGCGCGGCCGGGGCGAAAAAGCCCTCGGTCAGCCGGCTCACGCGGTCCAGGCGGCGGGTCAGATCGGCGCGCAACTCGCCGACATCGCGCCCGCACAGCGCCGCGAGGCGCTCGAAGCCCTCGGCCGATGCGGGCAGGGCGTGGGTCTGGGCGTCGTTGATCATCTGCAAACGGTGCTCGACGGTGCGATGCGCGCGATAGTCCTCGCTCAGCAGCCGGGCATCCTCTTGCGCGATCCAGCCGGCGGCGGCCAGCCGCTCCAGCCCCCGCACCGTGCGCCGCACCCGCAACGAAGGGTCGCGCCCGCCGGCGATGATCTGCCGGGTCTGGGTGAAGAACTCGATTTCGCGGATGCCGCCGGCGCCCAGTTTCAGGTCGTGCCCCTCCAGCCGGATGGTGCCCGGCAGGCGCTTGTGCTCGCGGATGCGCAGGCGCATGTCGTGGGCGTCCCTTATGGCGGCGAAGTCAAGGTGCCGGCGCCAGATGAAGGGGCGCAGCCGTTCCAGCCAAGCGCCGCCGGCGCGCAGGTCCCCGGCGCAGGGGCGCGCCTTGATCAGGGCGGCGCGCTCCCAGGTGCGGCCGACGCTTTCGTAGTATCGCTCGGCCGCCTCCATGGACAGGCACACCGGCGTCACCGAAGGGTCCGGGCGCAACCGCAGGTCGGTGCGAAACACGTAGCCTTCGCCGGTGGGCTCGGAAAGCAGCGTCATCAGCCGGCGGGTCACGCGCACGAAGGCCGCGCGCGCCTCGCCGTAGTCATCGGGGTGGAAACGGGTTTCGTCGAACAGGCAGATCAGGTCGATGTCCGACGAATAGTTCAGTTCGCGCGCGCCCATCTTGCCCATGGCCAGGACGCACATGCCCGCGGCCTGGGCGACGTCCTCGGGGCCCGCCCCGGGCAGCTTGCCGCGCGCGATTTCGCCGGCCACCAGATGCTGCAGACCCCGCGAGACCGCCAGATCGGCAAACCGCGTCAGCGCGCCGGTGACCGATTCCAGCGTCCATATCCCGGCAAGATCGGCCAGCCCCGCCAGCAGGGCCACCCGTCCCTTGGCCTGGCGCAGCGCGGCGCCAAGCGCGGCCGTGGCAACGGGGCGGTCCGGGTCGGGGCGCATGAGCGCGTCCATCAGCCGCTCGAAAGCGGCATCGGGGGGCTGCTCAAGCGCGCGCTCCAGCCAGTCGCGGTGCCTGTGCATGAGGCCGAGCAGATACGGGCTGGAGCCGCCGGCGCCGGCCAGAACCTCGCGCAGCGCGCCGTCCCGCTGGGCGGGAAACAGCGCGACCGCTTCCTGGCCCCGTTGCGAATCGAACGGGCGCGGGCTGCGGGTGATCCGGCTGGCAAAGCTCATGGCCCGACACTGTGGCACCGCGCGCAGCGGGTCAAGCAGGGGGCCAGCAGCGGGGCAGGCAGCGGGGCGCCCGGTTGCGCCTGCGCGCGCCCCGGCCACGCACCGCAGAGCCGCGCCGGTCGGTCGGGACCACCGCGCGACACGGCAGGCGGGATTGGCGGCGGGCACGGCGGGCGGGCATGACGGCGGGGCATGACGGCGCGGGACTGGCGGGCGGGACTGGCGGCGCGACGCCGGAACAGGCAGCGCCCGGCACCCGCCCGCTCCGCGCGCCCTGGCCGCGCGCCGGGGTCCTGCTGCGCAACTGGCACGCAGCCGCCGCGCAAATGCCGGACATCGCGACAGTCTTCCCGGTAATGTAAAATTTTTTCACATTGGCCCTTGAAATGGCGGCAGCCAGGGGCTAGCTGGTGCAATGTGAAACGCCTTCACATTTAACCGCAACCCATGAATGGAGCACCCGATGAGCACCGTCGCCTCTTGGCCACTACAAGCCGAACAATGGCTGGACGAGCGCGGGAAAGGCGCCTGGATCGCCGCGATGATCCTCGGTTTCGTCATTTTCTGGCCCGTTGGCCTCGCCATTCTCGCCTACATGATATGGAGCAAGCGCATGACCAGCTGTCGATCCCGTGGCCCCTGGCGCCATTCCCGCGCGCCGGCGAGCGTCCATGCCCGCCGGCACCTGTCCGGCTCGTCCGGCAACGCCGCCTTTGACGCCTACAAGGCCGAAACCCTGAGCCGGCTCGAAGAGGAGCAGCGCAATTTCGAAGCCTTCCTCAAGCGGCTGCGTGACAGCAAGGACAAGGCCGAATTCGACCAGTTCATGGAGGAACGCGCAAGGCGCGCGCGCGAAGCCCGGGCGGATGCGGATTTCGACGACGAGGCGGACCTGGCCGAAGACGACGGCGCCGACCGGCACAGGCACGAGGCCCGGCGCGCACCCGCCAGCCACCGGCGCGGCGGCGAGGACGACGATCGCCCGCTGGAAGCGCGCCCCTGACAGGGCCGCGGCGCGCCCGCCAAGGCACCCCCGGGACAACGCCGGCGCCGCGCCCGACGCTGCGCCAGCGCACCGCCTGCCAGCGCGCCGCCCGCAGACATCCCGTCCCCGGCCCTCCCGGCCGGGGGTAATTCTGGCGCGAACAGACCACGGACAGACCACGGACAGACCACGGATTGACGCAGATGAACCAAGACCACAGCACCTGGGCCCTGCCCGACCCGGTCACCCAGGTGGCGTTCTACCGGGACGTGCCGGCCAAACGCCTGATCGCCTTTGTCATCGACACGGTGATCATCACGCTGATCGCGCTGCTCCTGGTGCCGCTGACCGCCTTCAGCGCAGTGTTCTATTTCGCCTTTCTGCTCTGGGTGGTGGCCTTTGTCTATCGCGTGGTCACGCTGGCAAGACGCTCGGCGACGCCGGGTATGCGCCTGGTCGGGATCGAGTTTCGCACCATCCATGGCGAACACCTGGACCGGGGCCTTGCGCTGGCCCATACGCTGGTGTTCATGATGTCGATGTCGCTGGTCTTTCCGCAGATTCTTTCGGTGATCCTGATGCTGACCGGCGCGCGCGGCCAGGGGCTGGGCGATCTGCTGCTTGGCACGGCGGCCATCAACCGCGCCGCGCGGGCCTGAACCGCGCCCCGCCGGCACGACGCGGCACGACCCGGCACGGCACGGCACCTGCCCGCGCCCGGGCGCCCGGTTTCAAGCGCCCCGTTTCTCGTGTTCCCGCGCCGTTTACCGTCCGCGAAAACTTTTCTTGGCCGAACGCGAAACTGTTGCTAACCTGCGGCAGACAGGCACGGAAATCGAACACATGCGACACACGCTCCCCGTAGCGCCCCAGTTCTACGTCACGGCCCCGCAGCCCTGCCCCTATCTGGATGGGCGGGTCGAGCGCAAGCTGTTTACGGCGCTGCATGGCGAACACGCCATTGCGCTGAACGACACCCTGTCCAAACAGGGGTTTCGCCGCTCGCAGAACGTGCTTTACCGGCCAAGCTGCGCCGAATGTTCTGCCTGCTACTCGGCGCGCATCCGGGTTGCGGATTTCAAGCCGCGCAAGAGTCAGCGCCGGGTCGCGCGCCGCAACGCGCATCTGGAACGCGAGGCGGTTTCCCCCTGGGCCAACGAAGACCAGTTCGAACTGTTCCGCCAGTATCTGGAAAGCCGTCACGCCGACGGCGGCATGGCGGACATGGACATATTCGAATTCGCCGCCATGATCGAGGAAACCCCGGTGCGCAGCCGCATCGTCGAATATCGCGACCGGGACGAAGAGGGCGGGCGGCGGCTTGTGGCCGTGTGCCTGACCGATGTCCTCGATGACGGTCTGTCGATGGTGTATTCCTTCTTCGACACAACGCGCGAGCGCGCCTCGCTTGGCACCTATGTGATCCTCGACCATATCGAGATCGCGCGCGAGGCCGGGCTGCCCTTCGTCTACCTCGGATACTGGGTGCCGGGCAGCCCGAAGATGGGCTACAAGGCCGGCTACTCGGCGCTGGAGATCTACCGCAACGGCAACTGGGAATTGCTGGAGGACCCCGAGGCCCACAGCCATGACACCCACCCGTTGTCCACCACGCCCATTGCCGAACAGGTCGCGCGCATTACCCTGCCCGACACCCGCCCGACCGGGCGCCCCCGCAAGCGCTGAGGCCGCGGCCCGCGCGCCGCCACCCCAAAAGCCGCCCCGAAAGCCGCCCCCCCCGCAAGAGAGGCGAAAACACCAAAGACCGGCGCGGGAATGGCTATGGGGAGGGCTATGCTGTGGGGATGGGTGCGGGTCGGACGGGTGAGCGCGCCGGCCTTTGACCGGTCCCTCCACCGATCCCGGCAGCGGCCAGATCGCCGGCAAGTCAAATATCAAGAAAGCGGCGCAATCCCGGATATTTGCACGCCGTTCTTCACGCGTTTTCGCGCCCCCCCCTGCGCCGGTTCCGGGCGCCGCCGGCCCGGCAGCAGAGCCTCGGCTCAGGACCCCTTAATCCGGCACGCGCCGTGTGACGGACTTGTGCGACGAACAGGCGCATACCCGAAGCAATATCGGCGTGTTTTCAAGGGGATGGCACGCATTCCTGAGGTCACGCCACCCAATCCTTCGCGCGCGGCCCAATCCTTCGCGCGCGTCGGATTAACGGGGCCTGAGCCTCGCGATATCGCCCCGGCCGGCCGCCCGGCCTGTGGCGCGGGCCGCGCGCGATCCATGGCCGAATCCGAGCGGTGCGGCAGGTTCGGCCCGGCCGCGGCCGCGGCCGCGAAAGGGCGCGCCATGCGCCTTGCGTTTGCCCGACGGTTCGGGTTCAGCCGCGCGGGCGTCCGGCCAGGGCCTCTTCCAGGACCGCCAGCACGATGGTTTCGTCCACGTCGGCGCTGACGAACGCCTTGCCGATCCCGCGCACCAGCACGAAACGCAGCGCGCCGGCGACCACCTTCTTGTCCTGGCGCATCAGCTCCAGCAGCCCCGGCGCGTCAGGAAGTTCGCCGGGGATGTCGCACAGATCGGTCTTCATGCCCATGGCGCGCAGATGGGCGCGCAGCCGGCCGGGTTCTTCCTGCGCACACAGGCCGAGCCGGGCCGAGGTTTCCAGCGCCAGCGCGCAGCCGATGGCCACGCCCTCGCCATGAAGCAGCCGCTCGCCATAGCCCGTGGCCGCCTCCAGCGCGTGGCAGAAGGTGTGCCCGAGGTTGAGAAGCGCCCTTTCGCCGCGTTCGGTTTCGTCGCGGGCAACGATGTCGGCCTTCATGCGCACCGCCCGGCGCACCGCCCGGCGCCGCAGATCGTGCGCGCCCGCCTCGTCCGGTGCACCCGGTGCGCCCGCCGCGCCCGGTGCGCCCGGTGCGCCCGCCGCATCCGATGCCCCCCGTGCGCCCGCCTCGTCCGGTGCGCCCGCCGCGTCCGGTGCGGCGGTCTCTGCGGCCAGGGCCGGCCCGTTGGCTTCGAGCCAGTCGAAGAATTGCGCATCGCCCAGCAGCCCGTATTTCACCACCTCGCCGTAGCCGGACAGGAAATCGCGCCGCGCAAGCGTGTCCAGCACGTCGGTGTCGGCCAGCACCAGCGCGGGCTGGTGGAACGCCCCGACCAGGTTCTTGCCCTGGGGCGAATTGATCCCCGTCTTGCCGCCCACCGAACTGTCCACCTGCGCCAGCAGCGTTGTGGGCAACTGCACGAAGCGCACCCCGCGCCGCAGCACCGCCGCCGCAAACCCGGCCAGATCGCCGATCACCCCGCCACCAAAGGCAAGGACGATATCGCCGCGCTCGACCTTTTCCGCCAGCAGCCATTCGACCGAGCGCGTCAGCGTCTCCCAGGACTTCGTCCCCTCGCCGGGCGGCAGCACCAGCGCGCGCATCGCGATGTCCGCGTCCCGCAGCCCGCGTTCCAGCGCCTCAAGATGCAGCGCGGCGACGTTTTCCTCGGTGATCACGGCCACGCGCGGGCGCTCCAGCAGCGGGGCGATCTCGGCCCCGGCGCGCGCCAGCAGCCCGCTCCCGATGCGCACGTCGTAGGACCGCGCGCCCAGGTCAACATGTTCGGTAACGATCATTGCTTCATGCCCTTGCCAGAACGTCCTTTCGTGCATCGAGCGCGTCAAGCACCCGCCCGGCCATGTCCTCGATCGAATAGGCCGGGTCGGCCTCCACGCGCAGATCGGCCAGCGCATAGAACGGTTCGCGTTCCCGGCAAAGCCGGCGCAGCGTCGCATGGGGATCGGCCGTGCGCAGCAGCGGGCGCGTGTCCTTGTGGCGCACCCGCGCCCAGAGCAGATCGAGCGAAGCGCTGAGCCAGACCGACACCCCGCGCGCCGAGATCACCTCGCGGTTGCGTTCGCGCAGGAAGGCGCCGCCCCCCGTGGACAGGATAGAGGGCGCCCCGTCGAGCAGGCGCGCCAGCACCTCGCTTTCGCGCTCGCGGAAAAAGGCTTCGCCGTCGCGCTCGAAAATCTCGGCGATGCTCATGTTGGCGGCCGCGACCAGTTCCGCGTCGCAGTCGCGCATCGCCACCCCGAGGCGCGCGGCCAGCGCGGTGCCGACAGCGGTTTTCCCGGCCCCCATCATGCCCACAAGCACCACGGTTTTCTTCAGCACCCACGCCAATCGGCATATCTCCGCATCCAGTTCAAACCCTCAATGGCGCGAAGTTGAAAAAGATGCCATATAGAATCGGGAAAAAAGCGGCGACAGGACCGGCGATGCGCCATGACGGGCGCAGGGGCTGGCGGCGGTCTGCGGGCCTCTGCCGCGTGCCGGGAGCGCCGCCGAGGCAAGAGGGCGACCCGATGAAGGCAAGATTGTTCAAGCTGCTGTTGTTCCTGATCGTGGCGGGCGGCGTGGCGGTCGTGGGCTACGCCTATTTTGGCGATCTCAGCCCGGATCAGAAGGAAATTCGCCAGCCGGTTCAACTGAATGTGGACTGACAGGCCCCCGATGCGCCACCCGCTGCGCCGTCCGATGTGCCGTCCGGGCGCGGCCGGACGCGGGCCGGCAGCGGGTCTGGCAGCCGGGGCGGCGGTGGAGGCGAAACGGATGGCGGGGCGAAACGCGAGGCGGATGGCGGGGCGGATCGCGACAGCAGGGCCGGCAGCGAAAACGGCAGCAAAAACGGCGGCGGGAACGGTGGCAGAAACGGTGCTGGAAACGGTGCTGGAAACGGTGGCGCGGATGCAGGTGCGCAGCCCTGCGCTGACGCCGGCGCCGGCCCTGGCCCTGGCCCTCGCACTGGGCGTCTTCGCCGCGCCGGGGATCGGGCGCGCACAGCAGGGCCCGCCCGCGCAAAGGCCGCTTTCGGCAATCGACTGGCTGTCCGACAGCCTGTCCGTGCCGCCCCCCGGGCCCGATGGCACGGACACGGGCGCGGGCACGGGCGCGGGCGCGGGCACGGGCACGGGCGGCCACGGCGGCCATGGCGGCCACGATGGCACCGGCAGCACGCATGACGCCGGGCCGGCGCGCGCCGCCTTGCCCGCCGAGGTCGAGACCAGCCCCATAGGCGCCGCCTCGCCCGACGGGATCGGGCTGTTGCCGGTATCGGTTTCGGGATTTTCCCGCAACCTGTGGGGCCAGAGCCGGACCGCCGATATCGTCCAGCGCCTGCGCCGCCAACGCGCCACCGACATGTATCCGGCGGTGCGCGGGCTCTACTACCGGCTGCTGCTGGCCGAACTGGATCCGCCCGCCGACGCCGGGGCGCAAGGCCGCCTGCTGCTGGCGCGAATCGACGCCCTGCTGGAGCTTGGCGCCCTGCAGCAGGCGCGCGCGCTGCTCAGCCTTTCGGGCACGGCCAACCCCGAGCTGTTCCGCCGTGCCTTCGACATCGCGCTGCTGCTGGGGACCGAGGACGAACAATGCGCGGTGCTGCGCAACACCCCGCGCCTGTCTCCGACCTTCCCGGCGCGGGTGTTCTGCCTTGCGCGCGGCGGCGACTGGCAGGCCGCCTCGCTGTCGCTGGAGACCGGGCGCGCGCTGGGGTTCATCGACGACGCCGAAGCCCGCCTGCTGGAACGGTTCCTGGACCCCGCGCTGGCCGAGGACCAGCCGCGCCTGCCGCCGCCCGAAACCCCGTCTCCGCTGGTGTTTCGCCTGTTCGAAGCGATCGGCGAACCGATGCCCACCACCGGATTGCCGCTGGCCTTTGCCTGGGCCGACCTGGATGCGAATACCGGCTGGCGCGCCCGTATCGAGGCGGCCGAGCGGCTGTCGCGCACCGGCGCGGTGGATGCAAACCTTCTGCTGGGCCTCTACGAAAAGCGCAAGCCCGCGGCCTCCGGCGGCGTCTGGGAACGGCTGCGCGCGGTGCAGGCGCTGAGCCAGGCGCTGGACGACTACGACGCCCGGGCCGTGTCCGACGCGCTCGTGCGGGCCTGGGCGCTGATGAAGGACGCAGAGCTGGAAATACCCTTCGCGAACATGTTCGGGCATCGGCTGAGCGCGGTAAGCCTGACCGGGGCGGCGGCGGATCTGGCCTTCGAGGTCGGCATGCTCGGCCCCGAATACCGGCATGTGGCGCGCCGGTTTTCGCCCCATGACGAACGCCAGCGGTTTCTCGTGGCGGTGGCGCTGGGACGGCTTGGCGACACGGCGCTGCGCGACCCGTTCCAGGAGGCCATTCGCAAGGGATTTCGCGCCGAAGGCGTTCCGGTGCGCCTGCAGTCTCTTGTCGATTCCGGGCGCGGGGGCGAGGCGCTGCTGCGCGCGCTTTCGCTGTTCACCGACGGCGCCAACGGCGATCTTGCCAAGCTGACGGACGCCATCGCCTACCTGCGCGCGGCCGGGCTGGACGACACCGCGCGCCGGGCGGCGATCGAGGTGGTGATCCTTGCGCGGCGGGGCTGAGGAGATGGCGATGGCGCGTATCCCCGGGATGAAACAGGGCATTTCGGCATTTCTCGATGCACAGGTCGCCGAACTGGGCGCCGCCGACAACACCCGGCTTGCCTATGGACGCGACCTGCTGGGATTTGCCGCCTGGCTGGAGCGGCGATACCCCGGCGCGAACGCCCTGGCACGCTGCACGCGGCGCGACATCGAGGACTATCTCGTGGACTGCGATGCCCAGGGGCTGGCCGTGAGCACGCGCGCGCGCCGCCTTTCGGCAATCCGGCAACTGTTCCGCTTTGCCTTCGAAGAGGCCTGGCGCGCCGACAATCCGGCCATCGAGATCGCCGGCCCCGGCCGCGCCAGGCGCCTGCCCGAAACCCTGAGCGAAGAGGACGTGAGCGCGCTTCTGGCCGCCGCGCGCACCATGGACCCGGACCCGCCAAGACGGCTGCGCGACCGCTGCCTGCTGGAACTGCTCTATGCCACCGGCATGCGGGTCAGCGAACTGGTCTCGCTACCGGTCGTGGCCGCGCGCGGCGACCCGCGGATGCTTCTGGTGCGCGGCAAGGGCGGCAAGGAACGCATGGTTCCGCTTTCCTCCCCGGCGCGCGCGGCTCTGCGCGACTGGCTGCAACATCGCGACCGGATGCAGGAGATGGCCCGGCGCGAAAGGGGCGCCGCCGCCTCGCCTTTCGTGTTCCCTTCGCATGGACGGCAGGGCCATGTGACGCGGCACTGGTTCTACGGTCGGATCAAGCAGCTGGCGCGCCACGCCGGCATCGCGCCCGAACGGGTCACCCCGCACAGGCTGCGCCATGCCTTCGCCACCCATCTGCTGGCCAACGGCGCCGATCTGCGCGCGATCCAGACCTTGCTGGGGCATGCGGACATTTCCACCACCGAAATCTATACCCATGTGCTGGAAGAACGGCTGAAGGAACTGGTGCTGGAGCATCACCCGCTGGCACAGGCAGACAAGGCCGACAGCGCCCCGAACGGCGCCCGCCAGCAGCCCGAACCGACGCCGGCGCCCGAACCGCAGCCGGCGCACAAGGGCGAAAACGGGTCCTGAACGTCCCGGCCATGGGGCTGGGCATCGGGGGGCCGGGCATCGGCGGGCCGGGCATCGGCGCGTTGCGCCCGGCGTTGCGCACCCGACATGCCGTGAACGCACTACGCCCCGCGCGCCGCTGTCCCCCCCCGCGCGCCGCCCGGCTCAGGGCGTGGTTCTGTCCGCGCGCATGGCTCCGGTTCCCCCCGCACCCGGTTCCGCACCCGGTTCCGCATCCGGCGCTGCACCCGGCGCTGCACCCGGCGCCGCCTGGCGGCGCATGTCCTCGGGCAGCACGTCCTCGCTTGGCCAGAGGCCGCTCAGCAGCGCCTCGTCATAGCCCTGGCACAGGCCGCGGGCGCGCATTTCGGCGGCCGCGGCGCGGGCATCATAGTCCAGCCTTTCGAAGCGCACCCCGTGCGCGCCCAGAACCGCGAAGACGCCGCCGCGCCGCCCATCGTTGGGCGGCATGCCGATGGCCCCGGCATTGATCCAGTGCACCCCGTCCAGGCGACGCTCGAAGGCGATGCCGCTGTGCCCGCACACCACGCCGTCCACCGGGCCGAGCGCGCGCCGAATCTGGTCGATCTCTTCGCGCAGCACCCGATCCGGGCTGGTGGGCCAGACAAAGCGCGCGATGTCGCGAAAGCCGCCATGGATCACCGCGTAGCGCCGCCCGCCATGCAGGAAGCTTGCCACCGCCGGCAGGTCCCGCATCCAGGCCCGTTGCGCGGCCCCCATGCGTTCGCGCGCGAAAGGATACCAGCCGCGCGACAGCGCATCGCAGCGCGTGCCGGCCCGAAAGCCGCAGCCGCAATCGGGCGCATCTTCGCCCAGCTGGCGTTCGCAGTTGCCGGCCACCACATGGGCGCGCGCGCGCCAGAGCGCCAGAACCTCGCGCGGGTTGGCGCAATAGGCGACCAGATCGCCGGTGCAGATGCGGTTCGCCGCCCCGATCCCGAGCGCGCGCGCACGCGCCAGCAGCGCCCGGCTGGCCTGAAGGTTGGAATAGGGGCCGCCAAACAGGAGCACCTCGCCGCTGAGCGGGCCGATCTCCAGGTGGCGCCCGGGCGGGGCGGTGCGCGCCGGTGCTGTCGGGTTCGTGGCGTTCATCGCCTGGCGCTGCCTTTTCTGTTTCGCGCGTGCGTTCGCGCGTGCGTTCGCGCATGGGTTTGCGCACGTTGGCCGGCGCCCGGCGCCCGGCATCCCGCATCCGGCGCGGGCGCAAGGGTGGCGTCGGCGTCGCCGGCTGTCGGCCTGCCCCACGCGCCGCATGCAGCGGCCTTGCGCCCCCTTGATCACGGCGGTTTCGAATGCATAAGATGCCCAAACCATCGGACAAGGCAACCTTCATGGCCGCCGCCACACCATTTCTTGATACCGCCTTCTGGATCACCGCCGCTGCCATCGTCGCCCTGCTGGTGCTGTCGGCGCTTTTTTCCGGCTCGGAAACCGCCCTGACCGCGGCGTCCCGCGCCAAGCTGCGCGCGCGCGCCGACGCCGGTTCGCGCGCCGCGCAAAAGGCGCTGGATCTGACCGACGACAACGAACGGCTGATCGGCTCGGTCCTGCTGGGCAACAATCTGGTGAACATCCTTGCCACCTCGCTGGCGACCGCGCTCTTTACCCGCCTGTTCGGCGACAACGGGGTGGCGCTGGCGACGCTGGTGATGACGCTCCTGGTGCTGATCTTCGCCGAGGTCCTGCCCAAGA
>JALSRF010000286.1 GCA_026984895.1 Paracoccaceae bacterium | reverse complement strand
CGACCTTGACCTGGGCCCAGGCCGCCCCTGCCGCCTGGTGAAGGCCGGACAGTGAATCGCCGATGGAAACCGCCGTGTCATGGGTGCCCTTGTAATCGGCATAGATGACCCGCAGGCGCTCGAACAGGCGCAGCAGTTCGCCCAGTTCCTGTTCCAGGGGCCGCAGACATTGCAGGCAGCCCTCCTCACCCTTGCAGTCGACGACAAGCGGCGTGATGCCTTCGCCCGGCTTCGGTTCCATGTTGCGGTCTTCTTCCAGCAGCATGCGCAGTTCCTCGATCGCGCGGGCGTTTTCCTGAACCTGCGAGCGCAGCGTGCGGATGTTGTTGCGCGCCTCCCGCATCCGCTGTTCCAGCGATTTCACCCGCCCTTCCAGATCCCCCGGGTTCGGGTACTTCTTGCCATCGTCCTGCGCGCCAGACTCATCGGCCGGCCCCGTATCCTCCTTTGGTTTGGGTTTGGACCCGCCGGAGCCATCCGACGATCCGTTCCCCGGTGCCGCATCGTCCTTGGGCTCGGGTTTGTAATCGGGGTCTGGCTTGACGGTTTCCTCGGATCCGGGCACGAGGATGCCGCCCCAGGGCGCCTGCGCCTGCGCCTGCGCCTTCGTGGCGGCAAGAGCGATCGAAAGGCCCAGCAGGCCGGCAATCGCAATTCCTGCAACGTCTCTCATGATCACTCCTCCGCGGTCTGCTTGACGGGCCGGTCATTGTCGAAAAAGATCGGCGGCACCTCGACCGGCACCGGATCGCCGACCCAGACCATCAGGTGATAGTCCGAGGGCTGTTCGGCCTTGAGCCAGATGCCGACGGTGCTTTCGAGCCGTCCGGTGAACTCGTAATTTCCCTCGGCGTCTGTGGTGCCGGAGGCATCGGGCCTGTTCCAGACCGAACGATGCAGGCTGACCTGGATCGGCTTGGCGGGATCATCGGCAAAGACGGCAATGACGGTCGGGCTCATGACATGGATTTTGACGGCAAAGTATCGTCGTCCCTCGGCATCCGCGCTTCCCTGAACAACGGCCAGCCTTCCGCCCAGATCGGTGTCCGGTTCCAGCGCCAGTTCTTCGACCGGTGCCTTGATCTCATCGACCTCCAACGGTTGCGCGGCGGCATGCCGGATGCTGCCGACAAGCGCCAGCATGGCGATCAGCAGCGGGACGGCGACAGAGCGTGGCCGATTTTTCATGTCGTTCCTTTCCTTGCCGAAAATTCGTGCCCGCTGTTCCGGCCTGCGCGCGGGCGGGTCTTTGCCTGGCCGGCGTCCGGGAGAACCCGGGCAGGCAACCGCTGCGATGTCCGCCTCTCGGGTGGCATGTGCAACGCGTTGCCAGATGGAGGCGCCTGGCAACTTTGGTCGTCGAAATGACTGCGGGGGGCATGGCTGAACGGGCCGCTGTGCCCGGTTGCGCCGATCCGGCTAAGGTTGGCAAGTTCGAACCCGCGCGCGCCAACCGCGGCGCGAGCCAGATCGAAGCACAAATCCGCTCCGGCGAAAATTGGCATCAACGTTCAGCCATCCCTGACAATAAGACCTGAACCCGGATTTTCAGCAGTTGAATCGAATTCTGTCAAGAATTTCGTCACGAGCGCAGCTTGGGGTGCGGGCCGGTGGCCTTCGTGTCGTCGGACCACCCGTTCCGGTTGACTGGTGAATCCGAAGCCGCTACTTTCGGGGCCGTTCCTGATATCCGGCGCCTGCAAGCCAGGTGCCCTGTTGCCCGATGAATACCGTGGGCATTCTTGCAAATCCCCCCGACACTGACAGGAGGTTTCCCGATGCGTATCGTCAAGATCATCCTGGCCCTTGCCGTTGTTGCAGGCGGCGCATTTTTTGCCTGGAACTGGTCCCTCGGCCCGATCAAGGTCAAACGGGACGTTCGCGCCTTTGCCGCGGCGATGGAAAGCTGCACCCCGATCACCCAGGAAGTGAGCTACAGGCTGAAGGGGCAGAGCCTCACCCGCATGGTCAAGGGGAAGAACGGCAAGACCTGCCGCGTCGAGATACAGGCCGCCGCACCGGATCCGGTTTTCGTGATCTGCGATCTGGCGCAAGAGCGGATGCCGGTCTATGCGGACAGCTTTCGCAAGCAGAATGACAATATCGATATCTTCGGGAGAATGCGGGTCACGATTTCGCTTTCCTCGGACGATCCGCTATTTGTTGCGATGAATGGCCCCGAGTGCCGGACCGAGATGTTCCAGCCCTGAGCCCGGTTGCGCGGCGGCCTCGCGTCACGAATGTTTCGTAGTCTTTCCAGAAATCATCGGTTCTGAGAAACAGGAAAACCCGGCCACCGGTCTGATTGCCGACAAACCTTGACTGTGCCCCCGTCGCCGCGCGGGCAAGCAATAGGCACTTGCGCTGCTCCCTTTGGAGCAACGGTGACCCATCGCTTGTCTTGTTCGGGTTGGTCGGCATCGTCCAACAGGGAAAGGCCGAGCTTTTGACAAGAAACTCTGTTGCCTCATCATGATCTCGCACCAGGCGCGCCGAATGGGCAGGCGTG
>JALSRF010000285.1 GCA_026984895.1 Paracoccaceae bacterium | reverse complement strand
GCATGGCGATGGCCGCACCGATACGGGCAAGCGGCTGGGCGCGGCGGAGGTGGAACGCATCATCCGTCTGGTGGCCAGCCACGTCGGGCAGGAATGCCATGGCGGTCAGCCCATCGTTTCGGCGGAGCTGCCGGAATCCGGCGAGCGTTTCGAGGGGCTGCTGCCCCCCGTGGCGCCGGCACCGTGTTTTGCCATCCGCAAGCCGGCGAGAGTGCTTTACGAGCTTTCCGATTATGTCGCAGCGCGCATCATGACGCCCCTGCAAGCCAAGGCGCTTGCCGAGGCGGTGGCGGCGGCGCGCAATATCCTGGTCGTCGGTGGCACCAGTTCGGGCAAGACGACGCTGGTCAATGCATTGCTGGCCGAGGTGGCGGAAAGCGGAGACCGGGTGATCCTGATCGAGGACACGCGCGAACTGCATTGCGCGGCGGAAGATCACGTCAGCCTGCGCACCAGGCCCGGCGTGGCCTCGCTCGCCGACCTGGTGCGCTCGACGCTGCGCCTGCGGCCCGATCGCATCATCGTCGGCGAGGTGCGCGGCGCGGAAGCGCTGGACATGCTCAAGGCCTGGAATACCGGCCACCCCGGCGGCATCGCCACAATTCACGCCAACTCCGCCCATGCCGGGCTCTACCGGCTGGAGCAACTGATCCAGGAAGCCGTCATCACCGTGCCGCGCCGTCTCATTGCCGAGGCGATCGATGTGGTCGTCTTCATCAAGGGGCGAGGCGCGGCACGGCGCGTTCAGACCATTGCCACGCTGGAAGGGCTCACCACCGACGGCGATTACCGCCTGGTTCCGATGAACACGTTCCTTTCCGTTCCAACCACCTGAACATGGGAGGCACTCATGCACTTTTTTTCCCGCAAGCACCGTTGCCTGTCTTCTCGTCATGCGATTTCCGCAGTCCTATCCGTGGCTCTCACGCTGGCCGGGTCGGGGGTGGCGCGCGCCGCCGGATCGGGCATGCCGTGGGAAGCGCCGCTGACCCAGATCCTGCAATCCATTGAGGGGCCGGTGGCGCGCATCATCGCCGTCATCATCATCGTCATTACCGGCCTGTCGCTGGCCTTTGGCGAAACAGCCGGTGGCTTCAGGCGGCTGATCCAGATCGTCTTCGGCCTGTCCATCGCCTTCGCCGCCACGAGCTTCTTCCTCTCGTTCTTTTCCTTCGGCGGCGGAGCGCTGGTTCCATGAGCATCGAGGGGTTCGAGATTCCGCTGCACCGGGCGCTCACCGAGCCGATCCTGCTGGGCGGTGCGCCGCGCAACGTGGCAATTATCAACGGCACGCTGGCCGCCGCCCTGGGGCTGGGGCTTCAGTTGTGGCTTGCGGGAGTCGTTGTCTGGATCATCGGGCATGGCATCGCCGTTCATGCGGCGCGCCGGGATCCGGCCTTCATGGAAGTGCTGATCCGACATGTGCGCCACAAGGCATTCCTTTCCTGCTGACGAGGTTCTCATGTTGAATCTGGCTGAATATCGAAAGCGCCCGACGCAACTTGCCGACTACCTGCCCTGGGCCTGCCTGGTGGCGCCTGGTGTCATTCTCAACAAGGATGGCAGCTTCCAGCGCTCCGCGCGTTTTCGCGGGCCTGACCTTGAAAGCGCGACACAGGCGCAGCTGGTCGCTACCTGCGCGCGGATCAACAACGTGCTGCGCCGCTTCGGCTCCGGCTGGGCGCTGTTCTTCGAGGCCGAGCGCCATGCGGCAGGCAATTATCCGCGTTCCGATTTTCCCGATCCGGTCTCTCGGCTTGTCGATGAAGAGCGCCGCGCCGCATTCGAGCAGGCCGGTGCGCTGTTCGAAAGTCGCTACGTGCTCACCTTCGTCTACATGCCGCCCGTGGAACAGGCCGAGCGGTTCGAGCGCTTGCTGATCGAAAGTCCGGACGATAAGCGCGGCCCGGATTATCGCGATCACCTGGAGGCATTCATCCGCCGCACCGACAGGGCACTCGATCTGCTGTCGAGGCTGATGCCGGAAGTCGCCCCGCTGAGCGATGCCGAAACGCTGAGCTATCTGCATGCCTGCATCTCCACCCGGCGTCATGGCATCGCCGTGCCGGAGGTTCCGGCCTACCTTGATGCCGTGCTCGCCGATACGCCGCTCACCGGCGGCTTCAAGCCCATGCTTGGAGACATGCATCTGCGCGCCATGACGGTGCTGGGCTTTCCCGGTTCAACCACGCCGGGGCTTTTGGACGAGCTCAATCACCTGGGCTTCGCCTACCGCTGGATGACGCGCTTCATCGCCCTCGACAAGGCAGCGGCGGAGAAGGTGCTGCGGCGCTATCGCCGGCAGTGGTTCGCCAAGCGCAAGTCCATTGCCGCCATTCTGAAGGAGGTGATGACCAACGAGCAATCGGTGCTGGTGGATACGGACGCCGACAACAAGGCGGCGGATGCCGATGCGGCATTGCAGGAACTGGGCGCCGATCTCGTTTCCTACGGTTATATCACCACGACCTTTATCGTCTGGGACAGGGACAGCACGCTTGTCGAGGACAAGGTGCGCGCCGCGCGGCGGATCATC
>JALSRF010000284.1 GCA_026984895.1 Paracoccaceae bacterium | reverse complement strand
CGGCGGCATAATCAAGCCGCGAATTGTGCCGGATGGCCGCCGCCACGCCGAAGCTCACCCCCACCACGACCGCAACCGCGAAGGATATCGAACCGTATTTCAGCGTGATCGGAAAGCCCTGGGCGATGACGTCGTTCACCGTGCGGTCCTTGTACTGGTAGGACGGGCCGAAATCCAGGTGCACCACGATGTCGCGCAGATAGGTCCAGAGCTGGACATACAGCGGCTGATCCAGCCCGTACTTGGCCTGGATGTTGGCCAGCACTTCGGGCGGCAGGGGACGTTCCGAGGTGAACGGGCCGCCAGGCGCAAGCTGCATCAGGAAAAAGCTGATCACGATCAGGATCAGCAACGTCGGGATCGCAATCAGGACCCGGCGGGCAATGAATCGAAGCATGTCAGAACAACCCGAAAGACGATACGACCCGAAAGACGGCCTGCCCCGGCCCCCCCGGGCTTGCGCGCAAGGGGGGGACCGGGGCCTTCTTGCTGGACGAGCGGACCCTATTCGGCGGTCTTGTAGAAGTCCTTCGAATACCAGTTCTGCTCGACGTTGTTGATCGGCCAGCCGTGCAGGGTCGGCTTGAGCATCATGTTGATCGAGTAGTGATAGATCGGGATGATCGGCACGTCCCTGGCGATGATCTGCTCGATCTCGGTGTAGAGCGGCTGCGGGTCGTCCGCGGTCTTGGCCTCGGCCAGCAGTTCGTCAACCTTCGGGTTGTTGTACTTGCTGTCGTTGTAACCCGACTGCGAGTTCATCAGGTCGAGGAAGGTCGAGGCTTCGTTGTAGTCGCCGCACCAGCCGGCGCGGGCAATCTCGAAGTCGCCGTTGCCGCGCGTGGTCAGGAAGGTCTTCCATTCCTGGTTGGCAAGCTCGACGTTCACGCCCAGGGTGGTTTTCCACATCTGGCTGATCGCGATGGCGATCTTCTTGTGACCTTCCGATGTGTTGTAGAGCAGCTTCAGGTTCAGCCCGTCCCCATAGCCGGCATCGGCAAGCAGCTGCTTGGCCTTGGCATTGCGCTCTTCCTGGGTCATCGAGGCCGCCGCCACGTCGGGCACGGTGAAGCCTGCGGTCGCCGCCGGCGTGAAGGTATAGGCCGGGAACTGGCCGCCCTTGAGCACCTTGTCAACGATCGTGTCGCGATCCACCGCCAGGCTCAGCGCCTGGCGCACGCGCACGTCCTGCAACGGCTTGGGGCCGTTTTCACGCAGGTTGATGTTGTAGTAGTAGGAGCACAGTTGCGGCGCGCTGATGGCTTCTTTCGGATATTCGGCCTTCAGCTTCGGATACTGGCCGGTGGGAATGTCGGTGCGGTCAAGCTCGCCGGCAAAGTAACGCGTCAGCGCCACGTTTTCGTCGTTGATGACCAGCGCAACCACCTTGTCGATGACGGTATGCTCGTTGTCCCAGTAGTTGGGGTTGCGTTCGCGCACCGAACGCTCGTTCGGGATGTGCTCGGTCAGCACATAGGCACCGTTGGACACGATGTTGCCCGGCTTGGTCCAGTCGGCACCGAATTTCTCCACGACCGCCTGCGGAACCGGGAAGGTCGAGGCATGGGTCGTCATCAGCGGGAAATACGGCAGCGGCGTGGTCAGGTGCACCTCCAGCGTGTGGTCGTCAACCGCCTTCACGCCCAGTTCTTCCTTGGGCTTCTTGCCGGCAATGATGTCGCCTGCGTTCTCGATCGACATCAGTTCGCCGAACCACGAATAGGGAGAACCGAGCTCCGGGTCCACCAGCCGGCGCCAGGCATAGACGAAATCGCCCGCGGTCACCGGTTCGCCGTTCGACCATTTGGCTTCGGGGCGCAGGTGGAAGGTATAGGTCTTCTTGTCGGCGCTGACATCGTGGCTGAGCGCCACGCCGGGCACGAGATTGCCGTCGGCGTCCTGGTTGTAGAGCCCTTCGAACAGGTCGCGCACGATGTCAGAGCCGGACAGGTCTTCAACGACCTGCGGATCGACCGAGGTGAATTCATCAAGCAAGCGGTAGGTGAATGTCTGATCGTCGGCCAGCTTGGTGCCGTCGGGCACGTTGGCCGCGAGCGTGGGCGTGACCAGCATGGAACTGGCCAGCAGACCCGCGAATAGAATCCGTGGCAGCTTTGTCATGGATTTTCCTTTCCTGTCAGATGGTTTTTTGTCGGTTCGCTTTCGAACAAGGTCCGATCTCTCTGCGCTTTGGTCGCATCGAAGTCCATGGGCGCGCAACGTCCGTGGGCGCGACCGGGAATAGCGACAGTTTGTCAGGGGTTTTGGGCGGGGTGCAACCCTTTCCTTGCGTCAACGTCGAGTTGCGGCGGGCTTCTCCATGTAACACCTTGTCATCACAAGGAAAACACGGGCCAGATATCGCGCGATCCGGCGCCCGGACTGCCGCCGGCGCAAGCGCTGGCGACGCCGGGCCGGGCGCCGGTGCGCTTGCCCCGCCCGGAACGGCGGACTGATTCCCCGTTCGCGCCCGCCCGCGCCCGCCCGCGCCCGCGCTCCGAATGCGACGATGCTCCCGACGGCAGACGGCCGGGGGCCGACCCC
>JALSRF010000283.1 GCA_026984895.1 Paracoccaceae bacterium | reverse complement strand
CAGCCTCCCCGGGCCGGTTCCGCGCAGGCACGCTCGCCCGGATCGCCGGCAGTCAGGTATCGACCGGGTCCTCCTGGGGCGCTTCCAGGCAGTTCGCAAGCCTTTCAAAACTTGCAGCGATCCCCTTTCGTTCGCTTGCCGCAAGAAATTCCTCGATTTTTGGCCAGGCGGCGATTGCCTGGTCCATGTTCGTATCGGTGCCTTTCGAATAGAGCCCGGCCTGGATCATCAACTCGTTCCTGTCATAGATCCCAAGCAGCGCGCGTGCCCGGGAAATCAGGCGATTTTCTTCGGCGCTGGCTGCATCGGGCAGCGAACGCGAAACCGAACGCAGCAGATCGATTGCCGGAAACCGTCCGCGCTCGGCAATCTTTCGATCAAGCACGAAATGCCCGTCAAGCACGCCGCGAACGATATCGGCAATGGGCTCTTCCATGTCGGAGCCAGCGACAAGAACGCTGAACACGGCCGTGATGTCATTGCTGGTGCCTGAACCGGGGCCTGCCCGTTCGCAAAGCTGTGTGATCAGATGGGCAGTGGACGGCGGGTAGCCGCGCAGGGTCGCAGGCTCCCCGGTCGCCAGGGCAATTTCGCGATGGGCTTCGGCAAAACGGGTCAGCGAATCTGCAAGAAAAAGAACATGCTTTCCCCGATCGCGAAAATGTTCGGCAACCGCCATTGCCGTCCAGGCGCACCGGCGACGAACCAATGCAGACTGGTCGGACGTTGCCGCCACGACAATTGCGCGCTTCATCCCCGAGGGGCCGAGAATCTTGTCGGTGAATTCCCTGAGCTCGCGTCCGCGTTCGCCGATCAGCGCAACCACGACCACGTCTGCCTCCAGGCCGATTGCCAGCCGCCCAAGAAGCGTGGATTTCCCGACCCCGGAGCCGGCAAAGAGGCCGATTCTCTGCCCCCGAACGATTGGCAGGAGCGTGTTGAAAACGGCCATTCCGGTTTCAAGCCTGGTGCCCAGCGGGCGGCGCTCGGTCGGATTGATGGGCTCGCCGGCAAGGGGGCGTGCCACCGCTCCGCGCAACAGCGGCGGCCCGCCAAGTGGGCGCCCGAACGGATCGATGACACGCCCGATCCAGCTGTCGAGGGGCGAAATGACGCTTTCACCGATGAGTTTCACGGGATCTCCAACCTGAAGGCCGGGCAGCATGCCATCGGGCAGGATGGTCACCAGCGTGCCGTCCAGGCGCAATACCTCGCCACCGATGCGCGAGCCGTCCGACTGGAAAATCTCAACCAGATCGCCAAGCGCGGCCACCTGCGACAGACCGCTGACCCGCAGAAGTCCGGACCCGATGTCCACCACGCGCCCGACCCAGTGCGCCGTCTTCACGGCCTCTATCTCTGCTGCAAGCGTATCAAGGCCCTGGGGCGGCATCGGTTTCTCCTGACGTGGTGAACCGTTTTTAAAGGAATCAGGGTTAAGCCTTGGTTGAAACTGCTCGAGGGAGAAACCCCGGTGTTCGATAGGTTGGAGATCTTCAGACAGGCTTACGGGCTGGCAAGGCATGCCGTCGAACGCCAGTCCGTGATCGCTCGCAACATTGCCAATGCAGATACGCCCGGATACAGGGCGCGCGATATCCCCGATTTTTCCACGACGCTGAAACGGGCCGATGAACCGGGCCTGCGCCTGTCCCGGCCCGGCCATATGAGAGCAACCGGGAACGAGGCAACCTATCCCCCCCACCCGACCGACGATCCCCCGTCGCCCAACGGCAATTCCGTTTCACTGGAAACCGAAATGGTGCGCGCGGCCGAAACCCGGCGCGAACACGAGATGGCGCTGGCAATCTATTCGGCCTCCCTGAACATCCTGCGCACCAGCCTCGGGCGCAAATAGAGGGCGTGACAGATGAGCGATCTGACCAGCACACTGGCCGTTTCGGCAAGCGGGATGCGGGCCCAATCCGGGCGCCTTCGGTTTGTCACCGAGAATATCGCCAATGCCGACACGCCCGGCTACCACAGAAAAACGGCCGCATTCGAAACCGGGCCCAACGGCGAAGGCACCGTTCAGATCGGTCCGGTGCACCTCGACCAAAGCCCGGTCTCGCGAATTTTCGATCCCGGCAATCCGCTTGCCGGAACGGACGGCTACTACGACGGTTCCAACGTGGATCTGATACTGGAAGTTGCTGACGCGCGCGAAGCGCAGCGCAGCTATGAAGCGAACCTGCGAATGTTTGACCAGGCGCGGCAAATGTCGCGTGACCTGCTTCAGCTTCTTCGCCGCTAGAGGAGACCAGAATGGACGTGAAACCCTCTGTCGTTGCACAGCGATATGCAGCAACCCGCCCGGCCACCGCGGCAAAGCCCGAACCGGGCGGGAATTCGGCCATAGCGAATGCTGCGAATGACTTTGAAAGGACGCTGAAGGCGGGTGAACAGACCGCCCTGTCCGCAATGGCCGGCGGCGCAGACGCGCAGTCTCTGGTGCAGGCGCTTGCGCAAACGCAGCTGGCCGTCGAAACAGCGGCCACGGTTCGCGACAAGGTGGTCGAAGCCTACCAGGAAATTCTCAGGATGC
>JALSRF010000282.1 GCA_026984895.1 Paracoccaceae bacterium | reverse complement strand
ATTTCGACCGCCGACGACATCGACCAGATCACCGATACGGTAGACCGGGCGCTGGCGAAGGTGTTCGGCTGAACGCCGCCCGGGCGGCGGCGCCCCGTGGCGCCGCCTTTTCCGGCACGTGGTGCCGGGGCCTCCGGCGGGGATATTTCAGGACAGAAGAAGCGAGGGCGTTGAGTCCAGCCTGATCGCCTTGTATATCCAGAACGTGAGCATCTCGGTCGAAACCTTTTTCCTCAATCGCGCCTATCGGGGCACGCTGCAGCAACAGATACAGCAACAGGTGATCGAGGCCATCCTGGCCGGGCGTTACCGCGCGGGAGAGCGGTTGCCGTCGAGTCGAAAGCTGGCCAGCTACCTGGGTATCAGCCGGATCACGGTGACGCTGGCCTATACCGATCTGGTGGCGAGCGACTACCTCGAGGCGCGCGGAAGGTCGGGCTACTATGTATCGCGAACCGCGCCTCGGGCGCCCAACTTCGAGCTGCCGCCACCGCCCCATGCGCAGGATGTTGACTGGAATCGTTCGATCGGGCAGCGGTTTTCGGGGTATTTGGGGCTGGTTCGGCCGCCGGACTGGCGCGCCTATCGCTATCCGTTCATCTACGGGCAGGCCGATGCCTCGCTCTTTGACCATGCGAACTGGCGGCAATGCGCGCTGCAGGCCCTCGGACAGCGGGATTTCGAGGCGATGACCTCGGACTATTACGACCGCGACGATCCGAACCTGGTCGAGTTCATCACCCGCCACATCCTGCCCCGACGCGGGATCAGCGCCCGCCCCGAAGAGGTCCTGCTGACGCTGGGGGCACAAAACGCGCTGTGGCTGTCGGCGCAGATTCTCCTGACCCAGAGACGCACCGCTGCGATGGAAAGCCCATGCTATGCGGGTCTGCGCGAAATCCTCGCCCAGACGCGCTGCAACACCTTGTCGATTGCGGTGGACGACGAGGGCCTTGATCCCGCGCGCATCACCGGCGAGGTCGATGCCGTCTTCACGACGCCGTCACACCATGCGCCCACCAATGCCACGATGCCCGTCAGCCGGCGCCGGGATCTTCTGGCACGCGCCGCGCGCGACGATTTCATGGTGGTCGAGGACGACTACGAGTTCGAGATTTCCTTCCTGCACCCGCCGTCGCCAGCACTGAAATCGCTCGACCGGAGCGGGCGCGTCGTCTACATCGGGTCCTTTTCCAAATCGCTGTTTCCCGGCCTGCGCCTTGGCTATCTGGTGGGGGCCGAACCGTTCATCCGCGAGGCGCGCGCGCTGCGGGCGCTGGTTCTGCGCCACCCCCCCGGCCATATCCAGCGGACCGTGGCCTATTTCCTTTCGCTCGGCCATTACGACGCGCAGGTGAACCGCATGCGCCAGTCCTACCGCCGGCGGCGCGCGGTCATGGAAGAGGCAATAAGCGAACATGGATTGCAGGTCGCCGGACCTGGCGCGTCCGGTGGGTCGAGCTTCTGGATGAAGGCGCCCGAGGGCACCGATACCGATGCGCTGTTCGAAAGGCTCAAGCAGCAGCAGGTGGTCATCGAACCCGGGCGGGCCTTCTTTCCGGAAGACGAGGACAACCGGCAGTTCTATCGCCTGGCCTACAGTTCGATCCGGGCCGGGCGCATCCCCGAAGGCATCCGCCGCATTGCCGAGGCGTTGCGATGATCTGGCCTTATGGCCTGTGGCATTCTGGCCCTAACCTGGCAGGCGGTTTCCCGGCTAGATCACGCCTGGACGGCACACCGCGTTCAGCCCTGCGAAAAAAGGATCAAGACCGATGAAGATGACCACCGAGGAAGCCTTTGTCAAAGTACTGCAGATGCATGGAATCGATACCGCATTCGGCATCATCGGTTCCGCCTTCATGCCGATTTCGGACCTGTTTCCCAAGGCCGGGATCACATTCTGGGACTGTGCGCACGAATATACCGCGGGCATGATGGCCGACGGGTTTGCCCGCGCCTCTGGCAGGATGGCCATTGCCGTGGCCCAGAACGGCCCCGGCATCGCCAACCTCGTCACCCCGGTGAAAACCGCCTACTGGAATCACACGCCGATGCTTGTGATCACACCGCAGGCGGCCAACAGGACCATGGGACAGGGCGGTTTCCAGGAGGTCGAGCAGATGCGCATGTTCGCCGATTGCGTCGCCTACCAGGAAGAGGTGCGCGACCCGGCGCGCATGGCCGAGGTGGTGAACCGTGTGATCACAAAAGCCTTCCGCCTTTCCGCGCCTTGCCAGATCAACGTCCCGCGCGATTACTGGACCCGGGTGATCGACATCGATCTGCCGCAGATCGTGGAATTCGAGCGCCCCGCGGGCGGCTCCGACGCCATTGCCGAGGCCGCCCGGCTGCTTTCGGGCGCGCGCTTTCCGGTGATCCTGAACGGCGCCGGCGTGGTGATCGGCGGCGCGATCGAGGCCAGCCGCGATCTGGCCGAACGGCTGAGCGCCCCGGTCTGCTGCGGCTACCAGCACAACGATGCCTTCCCCGGCTCACACCCGCTCTTTGCCGGCCCGCTTGGCTATAACGGCAGCCGCGCGGCGATGGAA
>JALSRF010000281.1 GCA_026984895.1 Paracoccaceae bacterium | reverse complement strand
TGGCGGTGATGGACCCGCTGGCCGGCGCCGAGCGCATGGTCTGGACCGCCTCGGGCGAAGTGGTGATCATGACCATCCTGGGCGGGGCCGGAACCATGCTCGGCCCGGTGCTGGGCGCGGGCGCGATCAAGTATCTGGAAAACATCTTTTCCAAGATCAACGAAAACGTGCTGCACGACTGGTTCTCGTTCCTGCCCGCTTCCGTTCAGGACCCGGTCGTCTGGGTGCTGTCGCGCTTCACCGGCGAGGGCTGGGCGCTGACGCTGGGGCTGATGTTCATGCTGGTGGTGATCTTCCTGCCCGGCGGGCTGGTCGAAGGCGGCCGGCGCATCGCCGCCCTGTTCGCCGGCCGGGGACGAAGCCGGGACGCAGACGCCAACAACCGCACCGGCAAGGCCGGCCGAGAAACCGGCAGCGGAAGCGGGGGGACCGGCAGCAGCGGGGAGGCAGCCGGCAACGACGCCCGCGCCGCGGGCTCGGCCACGCGATGAAGGGAGCAAACGCCATGGGCATTCTCGAAGTCAAGGGCGTGAACAAGCGCTTCGGCGGTTTGCAGGCGCTCAGGGACGTCAACCTGTCGGTCAGGGAAAACACCGTCCACGCCATCATCGGGCCGAACGGCGCGGGCAAGTCCACGCTGCTGAACTGCCTGGTGGGCAAGCTCATGCCCGACAGCGGCTCGGTCATGTTCGACGGGCAGTCGGTGCTGGGGCGCAAACCCTACCAGATCAACCAGATGGGCATTTCGCGCGTTTTCCAGACCCCCGAAATCTTCGGCGATCTCACGGTGCTGGAAAACGTGCTGATCCCCTGTTTCGCCAGGCGCGACGGGGCCTATCGGCTGCACATGTTCGAACATGTGGAAAACGAATCCGAACTGATCGGGCGCGCCGAGGCGATCCTGGAGGACGTGAACATGGCCGACAAGCGCCACGCCCATTCGGCATCGCTCTCGCGCGGCGACAAGCGGCGGCTGGAAATGGCCATGTGCCTGGTGCAGGAACCGCGCCTTCTGCTGCTCGATGAACCCACCGCCGGCATGGCGCGCGCCGACACCAACAACACCATCGACCTGCTGCAGGAGATCAAGTCCAGGCGCAACATCACCATGGCCATCATCGAACACGACATGCATGTGGTGTTTTCGCTGGCCGAGCGCATCACCGTGCTGGCCCAGGGCACGCCGCTGGTCGAGGACACGCCGGAAAACATCAAGGGCAATGTCAAGGTGCAGGAAGCCTATCTTGGCCAGTCCCACGAGGGGGCCGCAGCATGACCCGGAAACCGGATTTCGGCAGGAACGCCAACCATGCCGCCACCGCCCCGGCCTATTTCTCGGTCTGGGACATCCACGCCTATTACGGCGAAAGCTACATCGTTCAGGGCGTCAGCTTCAACGTCCACGAGGGCGAGATCCTCGCGCTTCTCGGACGAAACGGCGCCGGCAAGACCTCGACGCTGCGCACCATCGCGCGCCTGGGCAGCCCCGAACTGACCCGGGGGGAAATCTGGCTGGACCATCAGGCGATGCACCCCTTGTCCAGCTACCAGGCGGCGCGCGCCGGGATCGGGCTGGTGCCCGAGGACCGGCGCATCATCCAGGGGTTGAGCGTCGAGGAAAACCTGCAACTGGCGCAGATCGCCCCGCCCGCGGGCTGGTCGCTGGAGCGGCTTTACGAGCTGTTTCCCCGGCTCAAGGAACGCCGCCGCCAGGAAGGCACCACGCTTTCGGGCGGCGAACAGCAGATGCTGGCGATCGCGCGCGCGCTGGCGCGTGACGTCAAACTGCTGCTTCTGGACGAGCCTTACGAGGGGCTTGCGCCGGTGATCGTGGACGAGATCGAAAGGACCCTGAACCTGATCAAGGAACAGGGGATCACGACCGTGATCGTCGAACAGAACGCCCTGCGCGCGCTGGCGCTGGCCGACCGTTCGGTCATTCTCGATACCGGCAAGGTCGTATTCGACGGCACCGCGCAGGAAGTGCTGGACAACGAGGACCTGCGCCATGAATATCTGGCCATCTAGCCTGCCCTGAGCGCGACCGCGCAGGCGCGCGTCGCATCGCGGCCCACCCTCTGACTGCAAACGTGAAAGAAGAAGTTTGGGACATGACTGAAACCAAGATTTACCCGCCCAGCCCCGAGTTTGTCGCTCAGGCCCATGCGGACCGCGCGAAATACGATGCGATGTATGCCGAATCGGTCAGCGACCCGGAGGGGTTCTGGGGCCGCGAAGGCAAGCGGCTGGACTGGATCAAGCCCTACAGCAAGGTCAAGAACACCACCTTCGCCTACCCCGATGTCTCGATCAGGTGGTTCGAGGACGGGGTGCTGAACGTCGCCGCCAACTGCGTTGACCGTCACCTTGCCAGCCGCGCCGGACAGACCGCGATCATCTGGGAACCGGACGACCCGCAGGCTGCGGCGCGCCACATCACCTATGCCGAGCTTTCCGAGCAGGTGAACCGGCTGGCCAATGTCTACAAGGAACTGGGCGTGGGCAAGGGCGACCGGATCGTGCTGTACATGCCGATGATCCCGGAAGCGGCCTATGCGATGCTGGCCTGCGCGCGCATCGGGGCGATTCATTCGGTGGTGTTTGCAGGCTTTTCGCCCGAAGCGCTGGCGGCGCGCATCGAGGGCTGCGACGCCTCGCTGGTGATCACCGCCGACGAGGCGCCGCGCGGCGGGCGCAACACGCCGCTGAAAACCAACGTGGACAAGGCGCTTGCCATCTGCGGCGACGTGAAGGTGCTGGTGGTCGAACGCACCGGCGCCGATGTGCCCATGGTCGAGGGGCGCGATTTCGCCTACACCCCGCTGATGGCCGCGGCCAGCCCCGACTGCGCTCCCGAGCCGATGAACGCCGAAGATCCGCTGTTCATCCTCTATACCTCGGGCTCCACCGGCAAGCCCAAGGGCGTGGTGCATACCACCGGCGGCTACCTCGTCTATGCCTCGATGACGCATGAATACACCTTCGACTACCACGACGGCGACGTGTTCTGGTGCACGGCGGACGTGGGCTGGGTCACAGGCCACAGCTACATCGTCTACGGCCCGCTGGCCAACGGCGCCATCAC
>JALSRF010000280.1 GCA_026984895.1 Paracoccaceae bacterium | reverse complement strand
ACCTGGCCCGATGCCGGGCGTTTCTGGGCGGTCTGCGAAAAGCATAAAGTAAACCAGTTCTACACCGCCCCCACCGCGATCCGCGCGCTGATGGCCCATGGCGAAGGCCCGGTCGAAAAGCACGACCTGTCCTCGATCAAGGTGCTGGGCACCGTGGGCGAGCCGATCAACCCCGAGGCCTGGGAGTGGTACAACCGGGTCGTGGGCAAGGGGCGTGCGCCGATCGTCGATACCTGGTGGCAGACCGAGACCGGCGGCCACATGCTGACCTCGCTTCCCGGGGCGATTCCCACCAAGCCCGGCTCGGCCACGCTGCCGTTCTTCGGCGTGCAGCCGGTGGTGCTTGAGCCCCAGTCGGGCGCCGAGATCGACACGACCGAGGCCGAGGGCGTGCTGGCGATCAAGGACAGCTGGCCGGCCCAGATGCGCACCGTCTGGGGCGACCACGACCGCTTCGTCGCCACCTATTTCGCCGATTACAAGGGCTATTACTTTACCGGCGACGGCTGCCGGCGCGACGCCGACGGCTATTACTGGATCACCGGCCGAGTGGACGACGTGCTGAACGTGTCGGGCCACCGCATGGGCACGGCGGAAATCGAAAGCGCGCTGGTGGCGCATCCGGCGGTTTCCGAGGCCGCGGTGGTGGGTTTCCCGCACGAGATCAAGGGCCAGGGCATCTACTGCTACGTCACGCTGATGGCCGGGCAGGACTATACCGACGCGCTGAAGGACGAACTGGTCGCCTGGGTGCGCAAGGAAATCGGCCCGATCGCCAAGCCGGATCACATCCAGTGGGCGCCGGGTCTGCCCAAGACCCGTTCGGGCAAGATCATGCGCCGGATCCTGCGCAAGATCGCCGAGGACGACTATGGCAACCTGGGCGACACCTCGACGCTGGCCGACCCCAGCGTGGTGGAGGATCTGATCGCGAACCGGATGAAATAGCAGGTCTTGCGCCCGCTCGCGCGGCCGCGGCGGGGCCGCGGGCTGATGCCCGCGGCCCGCGATTTCTGCCTCCGGCGGGGATATTTCCCGACAGAAGAAGCCCGGGGGCTGGCGCAGCGGCGGCCGGCGCGTCCTTCGCCGCCGCGCCGCTGTTGGCGCGGTCGTGCGACATGCCCGTGGGATGCGCCTTCGGCGTGCCGACAGGCGTGCGGCCTTGCGCGTTCTCTTCGCGCGTTCTTCGAACGCCCGCCGTTCAGCCAGGTTGACGGCGCCATCGGCTGAGAACATCGGCGCCAAGCGGCCGTGTATCGACCAGCGTGAACCGGGGCGCGGCGGCCAGCCGCCTCAGCCCCAGCGCGCCCAGCATCGCCTGCCCCTCGGCGCCGATGGCAAGCCCGGCGGAAAACACCGCCAGTTCGTCAACCAGCCCGGCGCCCAGCAGCGAGGCCGCCAGCGCGCCGCCCCCTTCGCAGAACACCCGGGTCAGCCCGGCTTCGCCCAGGGCGGCCAGCGCGGCCGAGGGATCCAGCTGGCCGTCGCTGCCCGTCGGGCAGGCGAAAAGCCGCGCCCCCAGCCCGGCCCAGGCGTCCAGCACCGGCTTTTCGGCACGTTCGTCATGCACAAGCCACAGCGGCTGGGTGCGCGCGCTTTGCGCCAGTTGCCCCGCAAGCGGCAGATCCGGCCGGCGCGACATCACCACGCGAACCGGCTGGTGCATCGTGCCCATGCCGCGAACGCTCAGCGCCGGATCGTCGGCGCGCGCGGTGCCACCGCCCACCAGAACCGCGTCGTGGCGCGCGCGCATCCCGTGCACCGCGCGCCGCGCCTCGGGGCCGGTGATCCATCTGCTTTCTCCACCCGCCGTTGCGATACGTCCGTCAAGGCTGGCCGCCTGTTTCAGCGTGACAAGCGGACGTCCCGCAACAACCCGGCGCACGAAACCGGCATGGGCCTGTTGTGCGGCATCGCCGAGCACCCCCTCCACCACCTGCAGACCGGCAGCGCCCAGCCGCGCAATACCCTGGCCGTTCACGCGAGGGTCAGGGTCGCGCATCGCCACCACCACGCGCGCCACGCCGGCCGAGACCAGCGCATCTGCGCAGGGCGGCGTGCGGCCGTGATGGGCGCAGGGTTCCAGCGTCACATAGGCGGTGGCGCCGCGGGCCCGCGCCCCGGCCTGTTCGAGGGCGCGGGTTTCGGCATGCGGTCGTCCGCCCGGCGCCGTCCAGCCGCGCCCGACGATGCGCCCGGCGCTGACGATCACGCAGCCCACCGCCGGGTTCGGCCAGACCTGCCCGAGCCCGCGCGCGCCCAGGCTCAGTGCCAGGCGCATGTAGCGGATGTCGGTGGTGCTCACTCGTCCGCTTCGAGCGGCGGACGCAGTTCGGCGACGAAGTCCTCGAAGTCGTCCGCCGCCTGGAAGTTCTTGTAAACGCTGGCAAAACGCACATAGGCCACGGTATCTATCCGGGCCAGGCTTTCCATCACGATTTCGCCGATCACCTTGCTGTCGATGTCGATGTCGCCCAGGCTCTCAAGCCGCCGCACCACGCCCGAGATCATCTGCTCGATGCGGTCCGGCTCGATCGGACGCTTTTGCAGCGCGATGCGGATCGAGCGCGCCAGCTTGTCGCGGTCGAACTCCTCGCGCCGGCCGTTGGACTTGATCACCACCAGGTCGCGCAACTGCACGCGCTCATAAGTGGTGAAACGCCCCGCGCAGGCCGGGCACAGGCGGCGGCGCCGGATGGCGGCGTGGTCCTCTGCCGGACGGCTGTCCTTGACCTGAGTGTCGATATTCCCGCAAAACGGACAGCGCATTGCCAACCCCCTAGACTGCCTCTTGGGCATCACCCCCAGTTATCCACAGGCACTATAGGCGCTCAGCGAACGCTTGGGTAGAGGCGATTTGCCCCCGCTAGATGCTGTGTGTCTTGACGGTTTCACAAGCACCTGTTACCGCAAATGCGAATTATTCTCATTCAGGATTCTGCCGCATGGCCCCGCCCCACAGACCCTGGCGCCACCGGAGGAACCGGCCCTCCCTGCCCGAGTCCAACGCATCGGTGCGGGTCAGCCCGGGGCATTTTCTGCGCCGGCTCCTGTCGTTTCTGGGCCCCGGCTACATGGTGGCCGTCGGCTACATGGACCCGGGCAACTGGGCCACCTCACTGGCGGGCGGGTCGGCCTTTGGCTATGTGCTGCTGTCGGTGGCGCTTTTGTCCAATGTCATGGCGATCCTGCTGCAGGCGCTGTCGCTTCGCCTCGGCATCGCCGCGGGGCGCGACCTGGCGCAGGCGACGCGCGACGCGTTTTCGCGCCCGGTCGGTTATGTCCTGTGGATCCTTGCCGAGGGCGCGATCGTCGCCACCGACCTGGCCGAGGTGATCGGCACCGCGATCGGGTTGAACCTGCTGTTCTCGATCCCGCTGGCAATCGGGGTGGTACTGACGGCGCTTGATGTATTCCTGATATTGTGGCTTCAAAACAAGGGCTTCCGGGTTCTGGAAAGCGTGGTCATCGGCCTGACGCTGCTGATCTTCGCCTGTTTCGCCGTCGAACTGGCCTATGCCCGGCCCGACCTTGGCGAGGTGCTGCGCGGCTTCATCCCGCAGACCGATATCGCGCGCTCGCCCGCAATGCTGTATCTCGCGCTCGGCATCACCGGCGCAACCGTGATGCCGCACAACCTGTATCTGCACAGTTCCATCGTGCAGACCCGCGCGATCGGCCCCAGCCGGGCCGAGAAGCTTGATGCGATCCGCATGGCCACCATCGACAGCACCGTGGCGCTGATGTTCGCGCTGTTCATCAACGCCTCGATCCTGATTCTCGCGGCGGCCACCTTCCACAAGGCCGGGCGCACCGATGTGGCCGAGATCCAGGACGCCTTCCAGTTGCTGGGTCCGATGCTGGGCGCGCCGCTGGCCGCGACGGTATTTGCCGTGGCGCTTCTGGCCTCGGGGCTGAACTCGACGGTGACGGCAACGCTGACCGGGCAGATCATCATGGAGGGCTTCATCAATTTTCGCATGAGCCCCTGGAAGCGGCGGCTGATCACGCGCGGGCTGGCCATCGTGCCGGCGGCGGTGGTGACGGTGCTCTATGGCGAAAGCGGCACCGCGCGGCTGCTGGTGCTGAGCCAGGTCATGCTGTCGCTGCAACTGCCGTTCGCGATGGTGCCGCTGGTGATCTTCACCGCCAACGGGGCCAGGATGAACGGGCTGCCGGCACCGCGCTGGCTGAGCGTTTCGGCCTGGATCATCACCGTGGTGATCGTCGCGCTGAACCTGAAACTGATCTATGACGTGGCAACCGGGGCGGTAACGATCTAGGGTCCTGACCCTAGGCGGTGAGCCGCGCGACCACCTAGCGGCGGTGCGCCCGGGTGCGATGTTCGAAAAGGTAAATTCCCTGCCAGGCTCCCAGCGCCATGCGCCCCGAAATGACGGGAATGGACAAGCTGACCGGCAGCATCGCCGCCTTGACATGGGCCGGCATGTCGTCGGGGCCTTCGCAGGTGTGGCGCATCCAGGCCATGTCCGGGTGGTCCGAAGGCGGCACCAGGCGATGGAAAAAATTGCGCAGGTCGCTCTGCACATCGGGGTCGGCGTTTTCCTGGATCAGCAGCGAACAGGACGTGTGCCGGACAAAAAGCGTGAGCAGCCCGTCGCCGGCGGCCCAGGCGGCAACCTGTGCGGTAAATTCGTAAAGGCCCGGGCCGCTGGTGGCGATGGTGAAGGTGGTGTGCGTCTTGGACATGGCAACTGGCCGCAGCCCCGGCGCCGCGCGCGCGGCGCTAGCCGCTGCAGCCCCCCCAGGAAAAGGTTTCGAAGTTCCAGCAGATGCCCAGCGCCTGTTTCGCGTCGTCCACGGCCCACAGGCTGACCGAGGCGGTGCCCGGATCGCAGCGCAGTTCCGCCACCGTCTTTTCGCCCTGCATCACGTTCACGCCGCCTTCCGGGAGGGCATTTTCGCTGAGCCTGTCAACCGACATCCAGACTTCGTAGGCGTAGCCCGCGTTGGTTAATGTCGTGGCTTCCCAGATCGCCCGCCCGACCCCCGGCCAGGGCTGATGCGCCACCGTGGCCACCGGTTCGGACAGGCTGAGTTCGGGGGGCTGGCCGGTCTTTCCGAAATCATAGCGGACGGTGTCGCCGTCGATGCACAGCGACAGGGTTTTCGCCCCGCCCCCGAGCGTGCATCCAAGCACCGTGGTTGCGCCCTGCGGGCAGCCGGCCAGAGCGGCGCCCGCCATGCAGACCCATGCCAGAACAGACTTGCCTGCGATCCTCACGACACCCTCCGCCCGTTTCGATCCGCACCGACCCGACCCTAGCACACTGGCCCCCGGACGTCACCGGTTGGCCGAATGACATGTGGGCGCGGGGGACGAGAGGGCGGGAGACGGGGGCGGAAGACGGGGCGAAGGCGAAGGGGCATTCGAGCCCGTCGAAGCCACGCAGACAGCAAGACGTTCCGAGAAAAACGGCCACCCGCACAGGTGGCTTCCGATCCGAGGTCAAGAACAGACCCCAATGGCCAGAGCGCCAGCGACAAATCTCTGCGAAATGTCAGCCCTTTTCGCCCGCCCGTTTGCGCATGGCCATTACCACCTTGTCGATCCGCCGTGCGGCCGTTTCGGGCTTAGCCGCCTCCAGCACATGGTCAAGCCAGCGCTTGCGATGCGACGGCGGCATGGCCTGCCACACGCCGGAAAAACCTGCGGCCTCCAGTGCCGCCATCAGAGTGCTTTCTCTGTCCTCGGCCCCGTTCACTGGTCCAGGAAACTGCGCAGCTTCCGGCTCCGGCTCGGGTGTTTCAGCTTTCTGAGCGCCTTGGCCTCGATCTGCCGGATGCGCTCGCGGGTCACGGAGAACTGCTGGCCCACCTCTTCCAGCGTGTGGTCGGTGTTCATGCCGATGCCGAAACGCATCCTGAGCACCCGTTCCTCGCGCGGGGTGAGCGAGGCCAGAACCCGTGTCGTGGTTTCCTTCAGGTTGTCCTGAATGGCCGAATCCAGCGGCAGGACGGCGTTCTTGTCTTCGATGAAATCGCCAAGCTGGCTGTCCTCCTCGTCGCCGATCGGGGTTTCCAGCGAAATCGGCTCCTTGGCGATCTTCATCACCTTGCGCACCTTTTCCAGCGGCATCTGCAGCTTGGCGGCGAGTTCCTCGGGCGTCGGCTCGCGGCCGATCTCGTGCAGCATCTGCCGGCCCGTGCGCACCAGCTTGTTGATGGTCTCGATCATGTGCACCGGAATGCGGATGGTGCGGGCCTGATCGGCGATGCTGCGGGTGATCGCCTGGCGGATCCACCAGGTGGCGTAGGTCGAAAACTTGTAGCCACGGCGGTATTCGAACTTGTCCACCGCCTTCATCAGGCCGATGTTGCCTTCCTGAATGAGATCAAGGAATTGCAAGCCGCGGTTGGTGTATTTCTTGGCGATGGAAATCACCAGGCGAAGGTTGGCCTCGACCATCTCCTTTTTCGCCTGGCGGGCTTCCTTTTCGCCCTTCTGGACCTGCTGGACGATGCGGCGGAACTCGGGGATGTCCACCCCCACGTATTGCCCGACCTGCGCCATTTCCGAACGCAGGTCCGCGACCTTCCCCGAAAAGCGTTCGATAAAGGCATTCCATGCCCGCCCCTGCTTTTCGCCCATGCGGTCAAGCCAGGTCGGGTCCAGTTCCGATCCCTTGTAGGCCTCGATGAACTCGCGCCGGTTGATGCGCGCCTGGTCGGCGAACTTCACGATCGAGCCGTCAATCGACATGATCCGCCGGTTGATGCCGTAAAGCTGATCGATCAGCGCCTCGATCCGGTTGTTGTGCAGGTGCAGGCCGTTCACCAGATCGACGATCTCCTGGCGCAGCTTGACGTATTTCTCTTCCTCCGCCTTCGAGAAGGTGTCATCCTCGTTCAGCCGCGCCGACATGCGCATGTCCTGCATGTCCGACAGCCTGGCATAGTCGCGCGCGATGCGGTCCAGGGTTTCAAGGACCCGCGGTTTCAGCGCCGCCTCCATGGAGGCCAGCGGCAGGTTGACCTGTCCGTCCTCGTCGTCGTCATCATCGTCGTCGCCGGCGATCGGGTTGCCGTCGGCATCCAGTTCCTGCGCCTTTTCCCTGGTTTTCCCGGAGCCCGAGCCGTTTGCCGCGGGCGAAACCTGTTCGTCCTCGTCATCGTCCAGACCGCTGCCAAAGGTCGCCTCCAGGTCGATCACGTCGCGCAGCAGGATTTCCTCGCTCAGCAGTTCCTCGCGCCAGATGGTGATGGCCTGAAAGGTCAGCGGGCTTTCGCACAGCCCCTGGATCATGGTCTTGCGCCCGGCCTCGATGCGCTTGGCGATGGCAATCTCGCCTTCGCGCGAGAGCAGTTCGACCGAGCCCATTTCGCGAAGATACATGCGCACCGGGTCGTCGGTGCGGTCCAGTTTTTCGGTTTCGCTCGCCGAAACCGCCACCTGCCGAGAGCCCGAAACCTCGACCACCTCGGTGGTGCCCCGGGACTGTTCCTCCTCGGCCTCCTCGTCCTCGATGACGTTGATGCCCATTTCCGAGAGCATCGACATCACGTCCTCGATCTGTTCGGATGAAACCTGATCGGGCGGCAGAACGGTGTTGAGCTGGTCGTAGGTGATGTAGCCACGCTTGCGCGCATCGGCGATCATCTTCTTCACGGCGGCCTGGCTCATGTCCAGGCTCAAGTCCTCGTCCTGATCGTTCCGCTTGCGCTCGTCGGTGTCTTTGGCGGCCATCCGGCTCTCCTTCTCACGGCGGGTGATTCGCGTCTGGATCAGGCGAATCAATATCCGCGAATCACTGATTCGCACACCCGTTTACGCGGTTTTCGATAAGGTTTCCTTCACCAATTCCCTCAGTCCGCGCGTTTTCGCCCCTTCTCAAAGCCGATCTGCCGCAACAGTTGCTCGAAAGCATCGCGCTCGTCGCGGCTGATCTCGGCGCCATTGTCGGCGCGCTCGAAATCCGGCGTGTCGCCCACATGGCTGCGCAGCGCCTCGTTTCGCGCCTGGGCCGCCTGGCTCAGACGCCAGGTCAGCGACTCGTCGTCGTCGTCCAGCGTCGCCAGGTCGCGGGCGGCATCGTCGATCTCGCGTTTCGCCCCCCGCACGGCGTCAAGCTTCGCCAGTTCCTGGGCCACGCACAGCCTGGCCGCCTGATCATCGCCCGGGGTGCGGATCGCCGGGATGATGCGCAGATGGCGTTGAGCGAACAGCTTTTCAAGGGCCTCGCGGCCGAGATCCGCCTCGACCGCCGCGGGCAGCGCTTCGGGGGCGGCGTCGGCATGGCGCAGCAACGCCTGTTGCAACTGCCGATGTTCGGGCGCGCCGAATTCCAGGCGTTCGAGTTCGCCCAGGAACCCTTCCACGATCGACGGGTTGGAAACCAGAACGGCGAGGATCGCGCTTTCGCGCAGATGCTCGTCGGCGGCCTCGCCCCCGGCGGCAAGATAGGACCTGCGCGCGCCCGGCGACGGCACCGCGCCCGGGCGCGGCGCAAGACCGCCCCTGCGCCCGCCCCGGTCCGCCGGCTGGCGGCCTGGCGAGCCGGGAAGCGTCGCGCGATACAGCTGCTTTCTGAGCGCGTTCAGCTCTTCGGCGTAATGGGCGCGCAGCGAACGATCGCCGATCTTTCCGAGCGCGCCGCGCAGCGCCTTGTCCAGCGCCGCCTTGCGCTCGGGGCTGTCGAAAACCCGGCCGTCGGTTTCGCGCTGCCAGAGCAGGCGGACCAGCGGCAGGGCGGCGTCGATCTGCCGTTGCATCGCGCCCGCGCCC
>JALSRF010000279.1 GCA_026984895.1 Paracoccaceae bacterium | reverse complement strand
TTCATCGATATCGTCACCGCCGCGCCCCGCCTGGCGCAGTATCTGGGGCGCGAGCCGCGGGTGCTGGATGCGGTGCTGGCGGGGGATTTCTTCGCGCCCTGGCCGGGGGAGGACTGGCTGAGCGATACCCTGGAGGCAACGCTTGACGAGGCCGCCGACTACGAAGACCGGCTGAACGCGGCCAGGACCTGGCAGAAGGAATGGCATTTTCGCATCGGCGTGCATCATCTGCGCGGCCTGATCGATGCGACCGAAGCCGGGCGCCAGTATGGCGATCTGGCGCGTGCGGTGCTGCGCGCCCTGCTGCCGGCGGTGGCGCAGGAGCTTGCGCGCAAGCACGGGCGCGCGCCGGGGCGCGGGGCGGCGGTGATCGGCATGGGATCGCTGGGGGCGGGCATGCTCAGCGCCGCGTCCGACCTGGACATGATCCTGGTCTACGACGCGCAGGGGGTGGAGCAGTCCGACGGCCCGCGCCCGCTGGCGGCGCGCGCCTGGTATGCGCGGCTGACCCAGGCGCTGATCACCGCCCTTGGCGCGCCCATGGCCGAAGGCCGGCTTTACGAGGTGGACATGCGGCTGCGCCCCTCGGGGCGGAAGGGACCGGTGGCGACCTCGTTCGCGGCCTTCCGTTCCTACCAGCAGAACGACGCCTGGACCTGGGAACACCTGGCGCTGACCCGGGCGCGGGTCGTGGCCGGGGACCGCGGGCTTGGCGCAGAGATCGAAGCCTTCCGGCGCGGGCTTCTCGGGCGCGGGCGCGATGCGGCCGCGCTGATCGGCGATGTGGCCGAGATGCGCGCGCGCCTGGCCGAGGGCAAGCCGGGGCAGGGGGGGCTGGATGCCAAGCACGGGCCCGGGCGGCTGCTGGATATCGAACTGTTTGCCCAGGCCTGCGCGCTGCTGGCCGGTGCGCCGCATGCGCGGCTGGATGCGCAACTCGCGGCCGGGGTGCGCATCGGCTGGATCGACGAGGCCGCGCGCGCCGCGCTTGTGGACGCGCACGCGCTGATGTGGCAGTTGCAGGCTGCGGCGCGTCTGCTGAGCGGCGATGTGCTGGACCTGGCGCAGGTGGGTCAGGCCGGCACCGCCTTCGTGTTGCGCGAGGTCGGCCTGCCCGACCGCGACAGCCTGGAGCGCGCGCTCGCCCGGCGCGCGGGGCGTGCCGCGGGGCTGATCGCCGATGCCCTGGCGCGCCTGCCGGCGGGATCCGGCCGCGAAAGGGCCGGACAGGGCGGACAGGACAGACAGGGCGGACAGGACGGCCGCGGCGCCGGCGGCGATGCCGGCAGCGACGGGGGCAGCGACGGGGGCGGCGGTGCCGGCAGCGGGGGCAGCGACGGGGGCGCAACCGGCGCAACGGACGAAATCGGCGCAACGGATGACACGGGCAACGGATGATGGGGCGCAAGAGCAAAAACGACGCGCGCAAGGCGCGCCTGGAGCAGATCGACCCGAACGGGCTGATCCGCGAAAGCTACCGGATTGCGGGCATTGGCGCGCCCGAGTGCCGCAGCATATTCCTGGACTGGGCGCTGCGGCTTCCGCCCGAGGTGGATCAGGCCGGCGCGCTGGCCGACCTTGTGCGCCTGTGCGCCGAGGGCGCGCCGGACCACCCGATGAGCGATATCCTGCGCGAGGCCCGGGGCGCGCCCGCGCGCCCGGTGGACAGGCGGCGGGGCGGGCGTGCGGCGCGCCGTGCCCGCTGACAGCCCCCCGGCAGCCCCCCGAGAGCCCCCCGGAAGCGCCGCGTCGCCAGCGGCACCAGCGTCCGAAAAGCGCGGGCCGGGGCGGGTCTCTGTCGCGCCGGTCGGGTGCCGCCCATGGCCGCGCGCGGCTCATCGAGGTGGCGCCTGTGATGCAGTCTGTCATGCAGATATTTGCATTTTTGCATGATTTTCGCTATCAGACCGGGGCAAACCGGGAGGAATTCACATGAAAAAGACACTCGCAATCGCTGCGCTCGGGGTGCTGGGCGCCGGGCTGCTGGCAGGCGGCGCGCTGGCGCAGGAAGGCACGTTTGTGCGCAAGGGCAAGGAATTGATCGTGCTCAGCGTGAGGGACGGCAAGCTCTATTGCACCCGCGCCTCGGACGGGTTCGAAATGTGCAACGGCATGACCAGACAGCCGGACGGCACCTGGAAGGGCAGGAACATGCGCCACCCGGCAATGCCGCGCTTCATGAAGTTCAACGGCACCGTCACCTTTACCGACTCGGGGTTGAACATTCGCGGCTGTGCGCTTGGCATCTGCAAGGGCGAAGACTGGCGTGCGCAGTAGAACAGTGCACCCCGCCACCGCAGCGCAGCAGCGCAAAGGCCCCGCGCGCGCCCGGGCACAGCATGCGCGCCGGGCCCCGCGCGGCGTCACCGTGGGCCACGGGGCGCAGGCGCGCGGTCGCGCCCGACCGTTCGAACCGGCGGGGGACGCCCGGCGATCGGGCCGTCGATCGGGCCGATGATCCGGCCGATGATCCGGCCTGTGTCCACGGCTGTGACCGGGCCGGGGGGCGCGCCGGTCGCCGGGTGCGGGTCTTGCGCGCCGGCGCCCGGCCCCGGTTCCCATCCCGGC
>JALSRF010000278.1 GCA_026984895.1 Paracoccaceae bacterium | reverse complement strand
CCGACGGGCGCCGTGACGAACTGATCCAGATGCAGTATCTGCGCGCCATGTTCGAGTTCTGGGGGGAGGCGGCCAACAACCCGTCCTCGTCGCTTTATGCGGGACCGATGGTGGACATGTCCCGGTCCCATGTCTGGGCCTGGGATACGCGCCCGTTCCCGTGGTTTCCGAACGCCGGCGGGCTGTGGTCGGATGCGCCCAACTACTATCGCGGGCACTGGCTCAACGGGCGCACCAGCGCGCGCGCGCTTGCCGATGTGGTGGCCGAGATCTGTGCGCGCTCGGGTGCCGGCGCGGTGGATGTGTCGGCCCTTTACGGGCTTGTGCGCGGCTACAGCGTGGCCGCGGTGGACAGTGCGCGCGCCGCTTTGCAACCGCTTCTTCTGGCCTATGGCGCCGAGGCGGTGGAACGCGATGGCGTGCTGGCCTTTCACAACCGCACCGGCGCGGCAAAAGCGCGGCTGGACGAGGCGTCGGTGGCGTTTCACGCCGATCAGGACGTGCCCGTCGAGCGCGTGCGCGCGCCAAAGGCGGAGGTCGCCGGGCGGCTGCGGCTGGGGTTCGTCGATGCGGATGGCGATTACGAACTGCGCACCGAGGATGCGGTATTTCCCGACGACAGCGCCGACATCGTTTCGGCGAGCGAACTTTCGCTGTTGCTGACGCGGGCCGAGGGGCGCGCGGTGAGCGAACGCTGGCTGGCGGAATCGCGGGTGGCGCGAGACGCGGTGCGATTTGCCCTGCCGCCTTCGAAGCTGGATCTGGGCGCGGGGGACGTGATCGCGCTGGACGAGGGCGGGCGCGACGTGCGTTACCGGATCGACCGGGTGGCCCAGGGGGCGGCGCAGGTGATCGAGGCGGTGCGCGTCGAGCCGGAGCAGTATGTGGCCTCGGATGCGGCCGACGAACCGGGAGAGGTGCGCCCGTTTGCCCCGCCGACGCCGGTCTTTCCGCTGTTTCTGGACTTGCCGCTGTTGCGCGGCGACGAACGGCCCCATGCCCCGCATCTGGCGGTCACTGCCGATCCCTGGCCTGGGGCGGCGGCGGTCTATTCCTCGGCCAGCGACAGCGGCTATGCGCTGAACACGCTGGTCAGCGCGCCGGCGGTTCTCGGGCTCACGCAGACGGTTCTGCTGCCTGCTGCGCCGGCGCTGCCCGATCGCGGCCCGGCGCTGCGCGTGGCGCTTTCGAGCGGCGCCCTGTCCTCGGCCGGGTTCGATGGCATGCTGAACGGCGCGAACGTGGCGGCGATCGGCGATGGCACGCCGGGCAACTGGGAAGTGTTCCAGTTTGCCGACGCGGTGCTGGTTTCGCCCGGGGTCTATGACCTTTCGCTGCGGTTGCGCGGACAGGCGGGAACCGACCATCTGGCGGCGCAGACCTGGCCGGCGGGCAGCTATTTCGTGCTGCTGGACGGCTCGGTCGTGCAGATCGCGCTGGCCGAGGCCGACCGCGGCCTGGCGCGCCACTACCGGATCGGTCCGGCGACGCGCGCGCTGGATGATCCGTCCTACGGGCATCAGCTGGTGGCCTTTGACGGGATCGGGCTGCGACCGCTGTCCCCGGTCCATCTGCGCGCTTCGGTTCTGGCGACGGGCGATGTGGCGGTGAACTGGGTGCGGCGCACGCGCATTGACGGCGACAGCTGGGCTTCGCTGGACGTGCCGCTGGGCGAGGACAGCGAAACCTACGAAATTCGCGTGGTCAAGGGAGGAGCGGTGGTGCGCCAGGAGAACGCCAGCGTTCCGGCCTGGACCTACAGTTCCGCCGCGCAGGCGGCGGACGGGGTGACGAGCCCCTATGCCATCGAGGTGGCGCAGGTTTCGACCCGGTTCGGGCCGGGCATTTTCAGAAAGGTTGATCTATGAGCAATACTCCCAGGCTGGGTCTGCCGCTGCTGCAGGCGGCGCAGGCGCAAAAGCATGTGACGGTGAACGAGGCGCTGACCCTGATCGACGGGCTCGGGCAGATGGTTCTCTTGTCGGTGGATCAGACGACGCCGCCCGGGCTTGCCAATGACGGCGATTGCTATGGCGTGCCCGCGGGGGCGGTGAACGAATGGGCCGGGCAGGACGGCAAGGTGGCGATCCGCTCCAACGGCGGCTGGGTGTTCGCCAGTCCGGCGCGCGGCTGGCGGGCGCGTATCCAGGACAGGGAGAGCGAGGCAGTTCACGATGGCTCGGCCTGGATTGGCGGTGCACTGGCGTTGTCGGCGAACAATGCGGCCACGGTTCACGAGGTGGTGGAGATCGACCATGTGCTGTCCGCAGGTCCCACCGACACGGTTGGCGCGGCGCTGCCGGCAGGGTCGGTGGTGATCGGGGTGACCGGGCGGGTGACGGCGGCCATCGGCGGGACCCTGGGCAGCTGGCGCGTGGGGGTTGCCGGGTCGGACAACCGCTATGGCAGCGGGATCGGTCTGGCGCAGGGGGCGTGGGTGCGCGGGCTGACGGCGTCGCCGCAGGCCTATTATGGCGACACCGATCTTCTGCTGACCGGCGAGGGCGGCGATTTCGCATCGGGCAGCATCCGGTTTGCGGTGCATCTTTGGCGCTTGAACCTGCCGTCCTGA
>JALSRF010000277.1 GCA_026984895.1 Paracoccaceae bacterium | reverse complement strand
CGGCGAGGTGCAATTCAAGGTCGAAAAGGCCGGCGTGGTGCATGCGGGCGTCGGCAAGGTGTCGTTCGACGAAAAGAAGCTGGTCGAAAACGTGCGCGCCTTCGTGGAGGCGGTGCAAAAGGCCAGGCCGACAGGTGCCAAGGGCACCTACATGAAATCCATCGCGCTGAGCTCGACCATGGGGCCGGGCGTCACGATCGGCGTGGAGTCTGCCACCGGAAACTGACCGCGGGCAGATCGGTTTCGGGTGCGTCGGCACCCTGGAAAGGCGGGCCCGAAACGGCCCGCCCTTTTCATGGAGAAGCATGCGTTCAACCATGTCGCATCAAAGCACCGCGGCTTCTGCTTCGCCCGTGCCGGCCAGCTGCGCTCGGGTGCATGTGCAAAGGTGCGCACTGCGTTTGACATGGCGCTGGCGTTGGTCTATCTGCCGGTCAAGTCACCTTAAAAGATTCCGTATCCCATGATCACATCAGGCCAGATGCGCGCTGCGCGTGCGTGGTTCGGACATTGCCGGCATTCGCGGGCCGCCATTGCGCGCGCACCGGGGGTCTGCCCGGGCGAAAAGCGCAGGGGCCGGCGCCCATGAACATGGTCATTCTGGTCCTGTCCTGCGGCCTCCTGCTCTTTGGCCTGGGCGTGGTTTCGGTGCCGTTCTCGGGCCGCGCGCGGGCCTCGCTTGTCGTATATGGCATGAGCGCCGTGCTGTCGGCTTTCGCTGCCGTTCTGGGCGCGGGCGCGCTCTTGTCGGCGGGCGCGGACAGCACACTGGTGCTGCCGCTGGGCCTGCCCTGGATCGGCGCGCATTTCCGCCTTGATCTCCTGTCTGCCTTTTTCGTCTTCGTGGTCGGGTTCGGCGGCGCGGTGATCAGCGCGTATTCCATAGGCTATGGCCGCCACGAGGCCGAGCCATGGCGCGTGCTGCCGTTCTATCCCGCCTTCATCGGCGCGATGCTTCTGGTGGTTATCGCCGACGATGCCTTCGGCTTTCTGTTGTCATGGGAATCGATGTCGCTTCTGTCCTGGGCGCTTGTGCTGACCCATCATCGCGAAAGCGTGGTGCGCTCTTCATCGCAGGTCTACCTGATCATGGCGGTATTGGGCACGATGGCCCTGGTGCTGGCGTTCGGGGTGCTGGCAGGCAAGGAAGGCGGCTATGATTTCGATCACATGCGCATGGCCGGCGCCTCGCCCCTGCTGGGTTCGACCGCGGTCATCCTGATGCTTGTGGGGGCCGGCTCGAAGGCCGGGATCGTTCCGCTGCATGTCTGGCTGCCTCAGGCCCACCCGGCAGCCCCCAGCCAGGTGTCGGCGATGATGAGCGGCATCATGACCAAGGTCGCGATCTACGGCTTCATTCGCGTGACATTCGATCTGGTAGGCCCAACCGCGTGGTGGATGTCCGAGATCGTGCTGGCGGTTGGTGCGATCACCGCCGTCATGGGGGTCCTCTACGCCTTGATGCAGCACGACCTGAAACGCCTGCTGGCCTATCACACGGTCGAAAACATCGGCATCATCTTTATCGGCCTCGGGCTGGCGATGGCCTTTCGCCACCACGGCCGGGATGCCGCCGCGGCCCTGGCGATGGTGGCGGCGCTGTTTCACATCTTCAATCACTCGGTCTTCAAGAGCCTGCTGTTCCTGGGCGCCGGAGCCGTCCAGAACGCGACCGGCAGCCGCGACATGGAAGAAATGGGAGGGCTGATCCACCGCATGCCGGTGACCAGCGTCGTCTTTCTGGTGGCCTCGGTCGCCATTTCGGCCCTGCCCCCGTTCAACGGTTTCGTGTCGGAATGGCTGACCTTTCAGGCGATCCTGCAAGGCCCGGACCTGCCCGACTGGGGGCTCAAGATGCTGACCCCCGGGGTGGGCGGCATGCTGGCCTTTGCCGCCGCCCTGGCCGCGGCATGTTTCGTGAAGGTCTATGGCGTCGTGTTTCTTGGCCGCGCCCGCAGCCGAAACGCGGCCGAGGCGCATGAGGTCGATCGCTGGTCGCTTGGGGCCATGGGCGTTCTGGCCCTGGTGTGCCTTCTGGCCGGCATCCTTCCGGGCCTTGTCATCGACGCGCTGTCGCCCGTGTCCCAGGTGCTGGTGCATGCGTCGATCCCATCCCAGACATCAGACCCATGGCTGACGATCGCCCCGGTTGCCTCGGGGCGCAGTTCCTACAACGGCCTTCTGGTGCTGGTGTTCATTGCGGTTTCGGCCGGAGTGGCGGCCTGGCTCGTTCATCGCTTCGCCTCGCGCGAGCTGCGCCGGGCGCCCGCCTGGGACTGCGGCTTTCCCCTGGATGCGCCCGACACGCAATACGGGGCGGCAAGTTTTGCCCAGCCGATCCGTCGCGCCGCCGGAACCACGGTGTTCAGCGTGACCGAACGTGTCACCATGCCCAAGCCGGGGTCGAATGCGCCGGCCAGGTTCGAGGTAACGATGCGCGACCCGGTCTGGGACCTCCTCTACAGCCGGATCGCATCCGTGGTTTCCTGGCTGGGCGGAAAGGCGAACTATCTGCAGTTCCTGACCATCAGGAAATACCTCAGCGTGGTGTTCGCATCGCTCGTTCTTCTGCT
>JALSRF010000276.1 GCA_026984895.1 Paracoccaceae bacterium | reverse complement strand
CCGCCCAGGTTCATCGGCGCCAGGATCGACACCGAGGCGACCAGCACCAGCAGACCGCCCAGCCAGCCCACGAGCGCGCGCCACAGGTGCACCGAAGGCGCCAGGCGGGCGGGATCGTCGAACAGCGTCATCCCGGTGGTGGTGATGTCCGACACCATTTCCACATAGGCGTTGAGAAAGCTCGTGTCGGGCACCGACACGGCAAAGGGCACCGCAAGAAAGACCGGCAGCCCGGCAAACGCCGCCAGAAGCCCCAGCAGATATGCCCGCGCCGGATTGTCCACCTTGCGGTTCGATGTCGCGATGGCAATCATCGCGGTCAGGATCAGCAGCAGCAGCGCCGAATGGAAGAACACCCGCATCACCTGGAAATCGCCGAGCGCGGCCGCATGCACCGCCGGCAACAGCATCGCCAGCGCCGCAAAGCCCATCAGAACCACGATCAGCGGCAATGTCAGCAGCCGGGCAAACATCAGAAGAAATCGATCGAGACCTGGAGCAGCCGCTCGACCTCGGGCACATCGGCAGCGATCGAGAAGATGGTGATCACGTCGCCCTCCTCGATCCGGGTCGAGCCGGTGGGGCGCAGGATCTTTCCGCCGCTCGCCACCAGGCCGACCAGCACCTCTTCGGGAAAGTCGATGTCGCGCACCCGCTGCCCGGCAATGGGCGAGGTCGAAAGCACCTGCGCCTCGATCACCTCGGCCTCGGCATCGCCGATGGAATAGACCTGGCGCACGCGCCCGTGCCGGATGTGGCGCAGGATCGAGGAAACCGTGGTGGCGCGCGGGTTGATATAGGCGTCGATCTGCATCGGGCTCATCAGCGGCGCCAGGGTCGGATCGTTGATCAGGCAGATGGCCATTTTCGCGCCTTCGGCCTTGGCCCGGACCGAGGCCAGCATGTTGGTCTTGTCGTCGTCGGTGACGGCCAGAACCGCGTCCGCGCGCGCAATTCCGGCCTCGGCCAGCAGTTCCGTATCCAGCCCGTCGCCGTGCAGAACGATGGTGCGCTCCAGCGCCTCAGCCGCCCGCTCGGCAACGGCGCGGCTCCTCTCGATCACCCGGGTGCGCACGCGCTCGCGCCGGGTCTCCAGGGCGCGCGCGACCGACAGCCCGACATTGCCGCCGCCGATCACCACCACGCGCTCCTGCTTGCGGTTCGACTTGCCGAAGATTTCCAGCGCCCGTTCCAGATCGTCGCCATGGCAGAACAGGTAGATCTGATCGCCCGCAAACAGCTGGTCGCCGGAATCCGGCGCAAACAGCCGCCCCTCGCGGCGCACCCCGACGACAATCGCGCGCAGCGTCGAGAACAGATCGGACAGCTGGCGCAGCGGGGTGTTGAGCACCGGGCAGTCCTCGGCCAGTTCGATGCCGATCAGCTGCGCCCGTCCATCAAGAAACCCCTGGTTGTCGAACGCCGCCGAGGCCGACAGCCGGCGCAGCGCCGCTTCGGCGACCTCGCGCTCGGGGCTGATCACCACGTCGATGGGCATGTGATCGCGCCGGTAAAGATCAGAGTAGATCGCCGTCAGGTAGGACTGGCTTCGCAGCCGCGCGACCTTGCGCTGGACATTGAAGATCGAATGCGCCACCTGGCAGGTGACCATGTTCACCTCGTCCGAATAGGTGGCGGCAATGATCATGTCGGCATCGCGCGCGCCCGCCTCGTCCAGCACGTCCGGGTAGCTGGCAAAACCCGTAACCCCCTGAACGTCCAGAACATCCTGGGCCTGGGCGACAAGCTCGGCATTGTTGTCGACAACCGTGACTTCGTTCTTTTCGCCCGACAGGTGGCGGGCGATCTGCCACCCCACCTGGCCTGCCCCGCAGATGATGACTTTCATCGAAACCGGTCCCCTGTCACCCTGTCACATTGCTGGTGCCGCGAGGGCGCGTGCGCCATCCGCGCGGCATCGTTGCCCGGACTGCATGTCAGAACTCGCCGCGCCCGTCAATCAGGCCCGCCGACCTTCGCGCCCGGCCCCGCGCGGGGGCGGCGGTCGGTGCGGCGGCGTGACAGCCGGGCGCGGGGGCGGGTCCTGGCTGCGCCGCCCCGGCTTCGCGCTGGCCTTCAGCCCGCGGCCTTTTCCCTTTCCCTTTCCTTTTCCTTTTCGCGCACGAAGGCGACACGCCCGCCCGACTTGTTGCCGGTGACCACGCCCAGCGACTTCAGCTTGCGGTGCAGCGCGGAGCGCTCCATGCCGACGAAAGCGGCCGTGCGGCTGATGTTGCCACCGAAACGGTTGATCTGCGTCAGCAGGTATTCGCGTTCGAACATCTCGCGCGCCTCGCGCAGCGGCAGCGTGGCAAGATTGCCCGAAAGCACGACCCGGCCCTCGCTGTCGGCGTCCTCTTCGGCGCTTGGCAGATCGCGCGCGGCGATCGGACCGGACGGATCGCCCAGGATCAGCACCCGCTCGATCACGTTCCTCAACTGGCGCACGTTTCCGGGCCAGTGCATGGTCTGCAGCAGCGCGGCCGCCTCGTCGAGCAGATCGCGCTGCGCCAGGCCCTGTTCGCGGTTCAGCACCTGGATGAAATGGCGGGCAAGTTCGGGAATGTCCTCTC
>JALSRF010000275.1 GCA_026984895.1 Paracoccaceae bacterium | reverse complement strand
ATCGCACCCGACAACGCTGCGCGCGTGCGCTACCTGGTGCAGGCGCTGGCGCGCGCGCATTCAGGCCATGCCCCGGCCGCGCACGTCGATGAATCTTAGCCGGCCGTCGGGCAGGATCAGCGCCGCACTCAGCCGGCCGAAAGCCCAGGCGCCGGTGTCCACCGCGATGCGCCCGTCCCCGGCCCGGGCATCCGGGCGCACCCAGTGCCCATGCGCCACCCAGAGCCCGTCCCGGCGCGCATCGCGCAAGAACCGCCGGTGCCCCCAGAGGAACACGTCGTCTTGCTGCGCCGATATCGGGCGCGCCGGGTCCGGGCCGGCATGGTTGACCAGCAGATTGCCGGTCTGCCAGAACAGCGGCCGCGCCCGCAGCCAGCGCTCGGTGCCGTCCGAAAGCGCCTCGGCGAAGGCGTCGCGTGCCGCCATCAGCGCGTCGATGTCCGGGCTTTCCGCCAGATCGACCCCGTAGCTTGCAAGCGTCTCCCGCCCGCCGTTGCGCAGCCAGCGGCCGGCGCGTTCCAGCGTGTCGTCCAGAAATTCCAGCAGCATCGCCTCATGGTTGCCCATCAGGCAGGTCGCGCTGCTGCCAAGTGCGCGAAGCCTTTCCAGCACCGCACGGCTTTCGGCGCCGCGATCCACATAGTCACCCACGAACACCGGCCTGGCATCGGGCGCCTCGGCGGCAAGCTTGTCCAGCAGCCGCTCCAGCAGGTCCATGCGCCCGTGGATGTCCCCGATCACGGCAACCGGGTGCTCGGGGCGCGGCGGGCCCTGCGGCGCCCCGTGCGGCGTCGCGTGCGACGTCCCGGCCGACGGCACGCGCCAGCGCCCGCGTTGCCCCCCGGGCACAAGCCGCGAGATCAGCCTCCTGGCGCGTTCCTGCACGTCCCGCTTCACCGTTTCATACCCCGTAATAGTCGCGATACCAGGCAACAAAGCGTGCAATGCCTTCGGTGACCGGGGTTGCCGGCACGAAGCCGGTCAGCCGCTTCAGCAGGCTGGTATCGGCACAGGTTGCCGGAACGTCGCCGGACTGCATGTCCATGAAGTTCTTCTCGGCTTCGCGACCGCAGGCCTTCTCGATCGCCCGGATGTAGTCCATCAGCGCTACGGGCTCGGAATTTCCGATGTTGACGATGCGAAACGGCGCCACCGGCGACAGGCTGTCGCCCGGCTCGATCTCGCCCGGGTTCGCGGGGCGTTCGGGCCTGACCGCGATCAGCCGCACCAGCGCCTCTGTCAGATCGTCGATATAGGTGAAATCCCTGCGCATCCGCCCGTGATTGTAGACGTCGATCGGCTCGGCGTTCAGAATCGCGCGGGTGAACCGGAAATGCGCCATGTCCGGCCGCCCCCAGGCGCCGTAAACGGTGAAGAACCGGAACATGGTCGTCGGGATATCATACAGATGCGCGTAGGAATGCGCCATCGCCTCGTTCGCCTTCTTGGTCGCGGCGTAAAACGACATCTGGCTGTCGGCCTTGTCGGTCTCGCGATAGGGCATCCGGTCGTTGGCGCCATAGACCGAGGAGGTCGAGGCCATCAGCAGGTGCCCCACCGGGTGTGCCCGCACCGCTTCCAGCAGGCGGAAACTGCCGACCAGATTGGCGGTAACATAGTCTTCCGGGTGGTCGATGGAATGGCGCACCCCGGCCTGGGCCGCAAGATGGATCACCGCGTCATGCGGACCCTGAGCCAGCAATGACTCCAGCAACCCGGGCTTTTCCACGCGCGCGTGCACCGGCTCGAAGCCGGAAAACGCGCCCAGCATTTCGTGGCGGCGCTGCTTGAGCGCGACCTCGTAGTAGTCGGTCAGCGCGTCCACGCCGGTGACATGCCACCCCTCGCGCAGCAACCGCGCACAAAGGTGATAGCCGATAAAGCCGGCGGACCCGGTAACCAATGCCCTGCGCATGACCTTTCCTTTCGCGCCAGTCATAGCCAGTGCCGGCGGCCGGGAAAAGGAAAACCGCCCGAAACCTGTCCGGGCGGTCGTCGGGCTGCGCCGCAGCCGTTTTCAGGTGGACAGCGAAACCAGTTCCGCGTCGCCAAGGCGGGTCGGATAGTAGACCACGCTTTCGGCCAGCATCAGCCCCTGCGCGCCCCAGATCGAACGGCCAAGGCGCAGCGTCGTCAGGCCGCTGGGAAGAATGCCCGAGTTGTCCTGCGAAACCGCGCTGCCGTTCAGCGATACGGCAAAGTCGTTGAGCGCATAGGCAACCGCAACGCGAAACGGCACCCCGAAGCCGATCGCAGTGCTGCCGGGGGCCACCGCGGCCTGCAGCGCTCCGGCCTCCCAGACCTGGAACTGCGGTTTGCTCAGCACGCTGTTCCACAACACCGAAAGCCGGGTGGAACTGGCGCCGCTGTCGATCTCGATGATCCGGTCATTGGCCTGGGCCCCGGCCATCGAACCGCTGAACACCAGCGTGCCCTGGCTGGCGTTGAACCAGGACCCCAGCGGCACTGTCGCAACGTCCTCGCCGCGCTGGGTCGCGCCGGCGCCGGTCGGGATGTAGGACGACGCGGTGTCGCCTTCTTCCAGCTGCACCGAAGATACCGAACCGGTGATCG
>JALSRF010000274.1 GCA_026984895.1 Paracoccaceae bacterium | reverse complement strand
CAATGTCTCTGCCACCGCGCCCTATGGCCATGACGGAGCCTATGCAACGCTTGAGGCCGTGGTGCGCCACCACCTCGACCCGGTGGCCTCGCTGATGGCCTATGACATCGGCCAGGCGATCCTGCCGGACCTGCCGGGCGCGGTGGATGACTGGGTGCTGGCCCGCCCCGAAGAGACGCGCGCCATCGCCGAGGCCAACGAACTGGCGCCGGTGGCGCTGAGCGATGCCGAGATTGCGGACCTGCTGGCCTTTCTCGACACCCTGACCGACGAGGCCGGCCTGGCCGGGCGGCTGGGCGTGCCGGACGCGGTGCCAAGCGGGCTGCCGGTGCCGCGATAGGGCCTTGCCATGGGGTGCGCGGGCCACAAGGATTCCGGCGACGATCCGCTCTTGCGCCGATGCGTGTGCCTGCAACCGGGTGTTGCTGCGCGATGGCACCCGGAGATCGCCCTGACTGATCCGATGCCACGCCTGCGCCGCGAGATGGAGGCGCGTTTCGCCCCGTCAGGGTGAGCCAGGGCGCAGCCCCCTGCCCGCGCGCGCCAGCTTCAGGATCCGGTTGGCGCCGACCGCCAGCCAGTCGCTGGCCGTGCCGTCGGGCCAGATCACGCGCAACTCGGCTTTTTCCGCCGGCCCAATCCCGAAATGCTGGAAGGTGGCGCTGCCGCCGGCATGCCCGCCGCCGACGGTGATCTCGCGCACCTGTGTGCGCGCAGGCGTGCGCAGCTCGATCCAGGCGCCGACCGCGCGCCGGTTCGGCGCCGGCTGTTCCAGGTCGATCAGCAGCCAGTTGCCGGTCTCGCGCGTCGTGTTCTGCCAGATGCGCAGCGGCGCGGCGCGGTTGACCACCACGATATCGGGCCGGCCGTCGAGGTTCAGGTCGTCAAAGGCGGCGCCGCGCCCGCGTTCCATGTCGGCAAGCCCGGCGACCTCGCCCATTTCCACGAACCGCCCATCAGGCTGCTGCACCAGCAGGTTGTTCGGGTCGCGCATCGCCAGGCCCGGCATCTGCTGCACGTTTCCCTTGGCGATGAACACGTCGTCCAGCCCGTCGTTCTGCACGTCGCCAAAGGCGATCTGCCAGCCGGTCGAGGGCCGCCCGTCGCCACCCGTATAGGGCCGCTGCGCCGTGGTGCCGCGCCCGTAGGTGGCATCCCTGAAGCTGGGCCCGCCGGCGTCCGGGTCGAACAGTTGCAGCTTCTGGTCGCCCATCGAGGACAGGAACACATCGGCATAGCCGTCGCCGGTGATGTCGCGGCTGGCGATGCCCATGCCCCACAGGGTGTAGGTCTTCCAGCCGTCGGCCTCGGTATAGAGGCGCGGCGTCGGTTCCATCGCCCAGAGCTGTTCGCTGCCGCCATCCACGTAATAGTGGCGATCGTTGCTCAGCCGCAGATCGGCGCGCCCGTGCCGGCCCCAGTCGGAAAACAGCGCCGAAAGCGTGCAGTATCCGGGCGTGAGCGGCAGCGGGTCGGCGTAGCGCTCGCCTTCGGGGCGGTAGAGCATGTTCGCGTCGCAGGCGCGGAACGGCCCCTTGGGGTCGCTGCGGTCAACGTAGTTGCCAAAGGCCAGCGTCGGCAGGGCCTGCCCGGCCTCCCATGTGGCGGAAAAGGCGGTTGTCCAGCGGTCGTCGCTGCGAAAGCCGAGCGATGCGTCAAACGGGGCAAAGCGGCAGCCGGGCTTGCCCTGCAGCAGCAGGTTCTCGCCCAGCCGCAGGATGGCCAGGTCCATCCGCCCGTCGCTGTCGATGTCCAGCGGATAGGCGCCGATGACCCCGGTCAGCGCCAGTTCGGGCGGCGTGGCCTCGGAAAAGGCAAGGCGCGCGCCGGGGGCGGCGGTGGCATTGCGCATCAGCCGCGCCGGGCCGGCGCCACCGGCGGCGTAAACCTCGGGCAGCAGATCGCCGTTGCAGTCGAACACCGCCACCCCGCCACCGACGAAATATTCCCAGCCGCCGGTATAGACGTGCTCGGGCACCGCGACCGGATCGAAGGCCGGCACGGGCTGGGCCAGCGCCGGTGCACCTGCCGCAAGGGCGCCCAGGGCCATGGCGGCCAGCGCCCGGATAACCCGGTCAGGCGACATTGCCGGCCAGCCTTTCCACGGCGATTTCGCTGATGCCTTCCATGGCATAGGCGGCGGCCCCCTTTGCCCACATCAGATCGCCCCATTTGTGGATGCGCACCTCGGGCAGGGCCGCATCCACCTGCACGACCGAGCCGCGGATCGCCTCGAGCACCTCCTCGGCATAGAGGAAGTCGAACTGCATCCTTTCGCCCGACAGGATGATCAGCGCCGGGTCGAAGATGTTCACCAGGTTCGCCAGCCCCATGGCGAACATCCGCCCGGCGCGCCGGAAGATGGTCAGCGCGGTCTCGTCGCCCGCCTTGGCGGCGCGAAACAGCGCTTCGAGCCCGGTCGCGGGGTCATCGGCGCCGGTGGTCTGCATGTTCACCCCGGCCTCGCGCAGCAGGGCGTAGTCGGCCACGTAGGCCTCCAGGCAGCCGCGCTGGCCACAGCGGCACAGGGCACCGTCAAGCTGCACCTTGGTATGGCCGAACTCGGCGCCGCAGCCCCTTGTGCCGCGATAGATGCGGTTGTCGATGACGATCCCCATGCCGACGCCGTGTTCGATGGTCACGACCAGGAAATCGCTGACCCCCCGGCCCTCGCCGAACAGCTGTTCCGCCTTGGCCACCAGGTTGGCGTCATTGTCGATGAAAACCGGCATGTTCAGCCGTTGGCGCAGCAGGGCGCGCAGATCGACGTTGCGTTCGGCCAGCGTGGGCGACCAGTGGACAAGGCCGCGCGGGGCATCGACGATGCCGGCAATGCCCAGGCCGAGCGCGGACAGGTCTTCGGCGCGCAGCCCGTTGGCGCGGCAGGCCTGCGCCAGGGTGGCGACCAGGTATTCGACCATCCGTTCGGGCGACAGGCGCGGGGCGGGCATCGGGGTTTCATGGCTGCCAAGGGTGTTGCCCTCGAAATCCAGGATGCACACGGTCGTTGTGCGTTGCGAAACCTTGATCCCGGCGACCCGGTGTGCGGCCCCGCGGATCTTGAGCGCCACCCGCGGGCGGCCGCGGGCGCTGGCCTTCCCCCGAGAGGCGACCTCTTCGATCAGCCCGGCGGCCAGCAGTTCCGAGGTGATCGACGTGACCGTTGCCGGGCTGACGCCGGACCGCTTGGCGATGTCGATCCTGGCGATGGCGCCGGCGTGCCGGATTGCCTCCAGAACCACCTGGCGTCCACCGCCGCGTGCCGGAGGGGCTGGTCGGGTTCTGGTTGGCATCCTGGCGGTTCTCTCCGAATGTTTCAGCCCACATTAGCGGATTTTGATGAGGGGGGGAATCGTATTTAATTAGACAGCCAAAATAATGTTTGCTACCCTGTCGTACATCTGCTCTGATTCCATAAATCGTGTCATGTGCGGAACATGTTCAAGGGAGGAAAAGATGAAGATCAAAACAGGATTTCTTGCGGTCGTTGCCGGTGTGGCGATGGCGGCTTCGGTCCAGGCGGCCGAACTGAAGGTCGGCGTGAGCTGGTCGAATTTCCAGGAAGAACGCTGGAAGACCGATGAGGCGGCGATCAAGTCGGCGCTGGAAGCTGCGGGCGCGGAATATGTCTCGGCGGATGCGCAAAGCTCGTCGTCGAAACAGATTTCGGACGTGGAAAGCCTGATTGCCCAGGGGGTCGATGCGCTGATCATCCTGGCGCAGGACGCTTCGGCCATCGGACCGGCGGTTCAGGCCGCGGCGGATGAAGGCATTCCGGTGGTCGGATACGACCGGCTGATCGACGATCCGCGTGCCTTTTACCTGACTTTCGACAACGTGGAAGTTGGCCGGATGCAGGCGCGCGCGGTCCTGGCGGCGCAGCCGACCGGCAACTACGTGATGATCAAGGGCTCGCCCACCGACCCGAACGCGGATTTCCTGCGCGGCGGTCAGCAGGAGGTGCTGCAGGACGCCATCGACAAGGGTGATATCAAGATCGTCGCCGAGGCCTATACCGACGGCTGGCTGCCGGCCAACGCCCAGCGCAACATGGAACAGATCCTGACCGCGCAGGACAACAAGGTCGATGCGGTGGTGGCCTCGAACGACGGCACCGCCGGCGGCGTGGTTGCGGCGCTGACGGCGCAGGGCATGGAAGGCATCCCGGTTTCCGGCCAGGATGGCGACCATGCGGCGCTGAACCGGGTGGCCAAGGGCACGCAGACGGTTTCCGTCTGGAAGGACGCGCGCGAACTGGGCAAGGCGGCCGGCGAGATTGCCGTGGCGCTGGCCGGTGGCACCGCCATGTCGGACATCCCCGGCGCGGTCCAGTGGACATCGCCCGGCGGCACCACCCTGTGGGCCAAGTTCCTGGCACCGGTTCCGATCACCAAGGATAACCTGAACGTCGTGGTCGATGCCGGCTGGATCAGCAAGGATGCCCTGTGCCAGGGCGTGACGGGCGGCCCGGCCCCCTGCAACTGATCCGACATTGACAAGACAGCGGCCGCCCCGATTGAACCGGGGCGGCCGATTTTCCTGCGGGTGAGTTGGAAATACGGAAACGATGAGCATGAAGACCGAAGCCACCGAGCCGGTGGACAAGAGCGGCGCGCAGCGGCCGGGCCTCCTGCGGACGCTGGAAATCGATACCCGCCTGCTGGGGATGATCGGTGCCTTCGTGATCCTGAGCCTTGCCTTCAACCTGATCACCGACGGCCGCTTCCTGACCCCGCGCAACATTTTCAACCTGACGATCCAGACGGTGAGTGTGGCGATCATGGCCACCGGCATGGTCTTCGTGATCGTCACCCGCAATATCGATTTGAGCGTCGGCTCGCTGCTGGCCACCTGTTCGGCGGTCATGGCGATGACGCAGACGCAGATCCTGCCGAACATGCTGGGGCTGGGGCTTGACCATCCGGCAACGGCGCCCATCGCCATTGTGGTCGGCATTCTGACCGGCACCCTGATCGGCGGATTTCAGGGCTGGCTGATCGGCTATCTCACGATCCCGGCCTTCATTGTCACGCTGGGCGGTCTGCTGGTCTGGCGCAATGTCGCCTGGTACATGACCAAGGGGCAGACCATCGGCCCGCTGGACAGCAACTTCATGATCTTCGGCGGCACCAACGGCACCATCGGCGCCGGCGCAAGCTGGATCATCGGCGCGCTGGCTGTGGCGGCGGCGCTTTACGGGCTCTGGGCGGCGCGGCGCGCCAAGCTGGCGCATGGCTTCGCGGTAAAGCCGCTCTGGGCCGAACTCGTCATGGCCGCGATCATGTCGGGCGCGATCCTGGGGTTTGTCGCCACGCTCAACGCCTACGAGGTGCCGGTGCGCCGGCTCAAGCGCCTGTTCGAGGCGCGCGGCGAGACCATGCCCGAAGGCTTCACCGCCGCCTACGGCCTGCCGATTTCGGTGCTGGTGCTGATCGCGGTGGCGGTGGCGATGACGCTGATCGCGCGGCGCACCCGGTTCGGGCGCTACGTGTTCGCCACCGGCGGCAACCCGGATGCGGCCGAGCTTTCGGGTATCAACACCCGCTGGCTGACGGTCAAGGTCTTTGCCCTGATGGGGGCGTTGACGGCGATTTCGGCGGTGGTGGCCTCGGCCCGGCTGACCTATCATTCAAATGACATCGGCACGCTGGACGAGTTGCGCGTGATCGCCGCGGCGGTGATCGGCGGCACGGCGCTGTCGGGCGGGTTCGGCACCATCTACGGCGCCATTCTGGGGGCGCTGATCATGCAGTCGCTGCAATCGGGCATGGCCATGGTGGGGGTGGATGCGCCGCTGCAGAACATCGTCGTGGGCGCGGTGCTGGTGCTGGCGGTGCTGGTGGACATCATCTATCGGCGCAAGACGGGGGACGGGGCATGAGCACACCACTGGTGGAAATGCGCGACATCTCGGTGTCGTTCGGCGGCGTCAAGGCGGTGGATCACGTCAGCGTCGATCTGTTCCCGGGCGAGGTCGTGGGCCTTCTCGGCCACAACGGCGCCGGCAAGAGCACGCTGATCAAGGTGCTGTCCGGGGCCTATCAAGCCGACGCCGGCGAGATCTTCATCAACGGCGAACAGGCACGGATCACCAACCCGCGCGATGCGCGCGGCTACAACATCGAGACGATCTACCAGACGCTGGCGCTGGCCGACAACCTGGATGCCTCGTCGAACCTGTTCCTGGGGCGCGAACTGGTGACCCCGCTGGGGCTGATCGACGAGAGCGCGATGGAGGCCGAAGCGCGCAGGATCATGGCCCGGCTGAACCCGAATTTTCAGAAATTCTCTTCCCCCGTGTCGGCGCTGTCGGGCGGGCAGCGGCAATCGGTGGCGATTGCGCGCGCGGTCTATTTCAATGCCCGCATCCTGATCATGGACGAACCCACCGCGGCGCTCGGGCCGCAGGAAACCCGGATGGTTGCCGACCTGATCATGCAGCTGAAAAGCGAAGGCATCGGGATTTTCCTGATCAGCCATGACATCCATGACGTGATGCAGCTTTGCGACCGCGCCAGCGTGATGAAGAACGGCAAGCTGGTGGGGACTGTGGCCATCGGCGATGTCACTGACGACGATCTGCTGTCGATGATCATCCTTGGCAAGAACCCGAAAGCGGCCTGAATCTTCGGGCTACCCGAATTCCACAAAGCGGCCGCGATAGATGGTGCGCGGCGCGATCAGGTCGGGTTTGATCTCGATCATCCGCGGGCTGAAATCGCCGGTGTCGAACTGCTCGAAAGCCGTGGTAATCAGTGCGTCCGAGTTCTGGCGCACCATGTGCACCGGGAATTGCAGAAAGGCGCCGAACGGGTCGTAGTCGTAGCAGCCGATGGCGGTTTCGTCGAAGGCGTCTCCGGGCAGGGTGACGAAGTGGCCCAGAACCCCTTCGAAGGCGGTTAGTGAATTGACAAACAACCCCGCCGGCAACCCGCCCAGCCTGTCGCACAGGTCGCGGATTTCGCGTGCCGCCCTCCCCGGGGCATAGCCGCAGGCGATGATCTGCTCGTCATGCACCTGGCCCAGGGTGTCGGTGGCCGTTCTGCGAAAGGCCTCGATCCTGCGGCTGGTGGCGTAGTCATCCGCCGTGCCGCCGATGAAATAGGGCCGCGCACGCTTCCCGGTGACAGATGCCGGCATTTCCGACAGGATCGTTTGCGTCAGCACCTGCGCGCCGTGGTAGTTGTCGGACACGACCGAGGGCGCATCGGGCCCCGGCAGGTCGACGAACAGGAATGGCACGTTGGCGGCCCGGCAAACCCGGCTGAGCGCCTCCGGGTCGGTGGCGCCGACGATGAACAGGGCCTCGACCGCGTAGGAAATCAGTGTCTCGACCGTGCGGATTTCTTCCTGTGGGTCGCGCAGGGTCGAGGCGATCACGGGGCACAGCCCGCGTTCGCGCGCATTGGCCTCGAAACTCTGGCTGATCGAGGAGAAGAACCGGTTGTCATGCACCGGCAGGATCATCCCCACCAGCCCCGATTTTGCCTTGCGCAACCCCCGGGCCTGAAGGTTCGCCGAGTATCCCCGGCTGGCGGCAATCTGCTGAATGCGCTTGGCCGTATCTTCGCTGATGCGGCGGCTTTTCCAGGTGCCGTTGAGCACCGAGCTTACGGTAGACGGCGACGCGCCGCTGGCCCTGGCGATGTCGTAGATCGTGGGTTTCTGCTTTTTGTTTGGCATGAGCGCGCCGTCTTCGTTGTGTTGGTCTGACGATAGGTCTTGACTAGTCTGCGGTTATTTGATGCGATGTGCAATATCGATTGTGCATTGGCGATTCTCAAGACTTGCGCGTTCGCCGACCGGGTGGGGTGCGCATCTCGGGTTTTCGTTTCACGGATTGCACAATCGTTTGTGCAAATGGCCGGATACCCCGGTCACGTCTTTGGGAGGACATGATGAAAAAACTTTCAACCGTTCTGGCCGGCGCCGCGCTCGCAGTTGCGTTCGCGTTTGGCGCGCAGGCACAGGACAAGCCGACGATGGGAATCGTCGTGAAAATTGGCGGCATCCCCTGGTTCAACGCCATGGAAACCGGGATCAAGGAAACCGGAGCCAAGCTTGGGGTTGACGCGACGATGATCGGGCCGACCAGTGCGGACCCGGCCTTGCAGGTGCGCGCCATCGAGGACCTGATCGCCAAGGGGGTGGATGTCATCGGCGTGGTCCCCAATGACGAAAAGGCGCTTGAACCGGTGCTCAAGAAGGCCATGGCCGCAGGTATCAAGGTGGTTTCGCACGAAGGCCCCGGGATCAAGAACAAGGACTGGGATTTCGAACTGGCCTCGGTCAAGGGTTTTGGCGAAACCCACGCAAAGCTGCTGGCAGAGGCGATGGGCGGTGAAGGCGAATATGCGGTGTTCGTCGGCTCTCTGACGGTGCCGCTGCACAATGCCTGGGCCGATGCCGCAATAGCCTACCTGAAGGAAAATTACCCGAAAATGACACTGATCGGCGATCGCTACGGGGTGGCCGAAAGCGTGGACGACAGCCGCAAGACGACGCTGGACCTGATGGCCGCGCATCCGAACCTCAAGGGTATTCTTGCCTTCGGCAGCCAGGGCCCGATCGGCGCCGGGCGCGCCATCGAAGAGCGCCGGATGATCGGCAAGTTCTTCGTGCTTGGGCCGTTCTCTCCCGGACAGGGCCGCAAGCTGGTGAAAAGCGGGGCGATCCTTGGCGGGTTCATGTGGAACCCGGCCGAAGCCGGACGGGTCTTCGTGCGCATCGGCAAGATGCTGGCGGAAGGCACCCCGATCACCGACGGCATGACCATCGAAGGCCTGGGCGAAGTGCACCCTGACACCGCCACTCACAACATCATCACGGACAACCTCATCCCGATCAACAAGGACACGGTTGACGGGCTGGCCGACCTGGGTCTGTGATTGATACATGAAAAGGGGAAAGGCTGCGCGATGCCGTGGCCTTTCCCACCCTCGCTGGCGGGGGCGGGTTTCTCAAAAAGGTGGGCCGGCAGATGTCGTCACTTTACAGGCAGGCACTGAACGAATTGGCCGGGGTCTTCGACCGGTTGGACGATACCGCCGTGGATCACGCGGCCGGGATGATCGCAGAGGCAAAACGGATCGTGGTGTTTGCCGGCGGGCGCGAAAAGCTGCAGATCATGGGGTTTGCCATGCGGCTTTACCACATGGGGCTGGATGCCCATGTGGAAGGCGACATGACCACGCCACCGGTGGGGCCGGGCGACCTGTTCGTTGTCACCATCGGGCCGGGCGAGATTTCAACCGGTCTGGCGTTGATGCAGGTGGCGCGGGACGCGGGTGCCACGGTCCTGTTCATCACCGCCCAGCCCGACAGCCGCGGCGCGGCGCTGGCCGATTACGTCTTGCACCTGCCGGCCCAGACCATGGCCGACGATCAGGGCGAGGCGCGCACATCGGTGCTGCCGATGGGCTCGCTCTACGAAGGCGCGCTGTTCGTGCTGTTCGAGGTCCTGATCCTCAAGCTGATGGCGCGCCTTGGCATCAGCGCCGAGGACATGCGCGCCAACCACACCAACCTGGAATAGCGCCGATGCCGCTCGACAAGACCGCGCAGCGCGACGTTCCTGCCATTTCCTTCCGGCATGTTTCCAAGCTGTTCGGCGGCGTGCATGCGCTGGACGACGTTTCCTTCGAGGTGCTGCCGGGCGAGGTGCACTGCCTGGCCGGCGAAAACGGCTGTGGCAAGTCCACGCTGATCAAGATCATCACCGGCGTCTACACCCCCGAAGCCGGGGTCGAGATGGCCTTTGCGGGACAAAGCGTCACCTCGCTCACGCCCAATGTCGCGCGCCAGAACGGCATCGCCGTGATCTGGCAGGACCTGGCGCTGTTTCCCGAAATGAGCGTGGCCGAGAACATCGCCTTCGAGACGCTCCTGGGCAACCTGCCCCGGCTGGTCAGTTACCGCCGCCTGCGCGCGCGTTCGGCCGAAATCCTTGAAACTCTGGGCGAGGATATCGACCTTGATGCGCGGCTCAACACCCTGCCGATTGCCCAGCGCCAGATCGTGGCGATTGCGCGCGCGCTGGTCAGCGACGCAAGGCTGATCTTCATGGATGAGCCGACCGCCTCACTGACGCAATCGGAAACCGACAGCCTGCTGGGGGTGGTGCGCAAGCTGGCGGCGCGCGGGGTTTCGGTGGTGTTCGTCAGCCACCGGCTGGCAGAGGTGCTGGACATCGCCGACCGGGTCACGGTGCTGCGCGACGGCAAGCTGGTCGGCGTTTTCGAGGCCGAGGGCATGACGCAATCGCGCCTTGCCGAACTGATGACCGGCAAGACGTTTGGCGCTGAAGTGGCGGCGCGCGACATGGCGGGGGCACCCGCGGTTCTGGAGGTCGAGGGGCTGAGCCGCCATGGTGAATTCGAGGATGTGAGCCTTACCCTCCACGAGGGCGAAGTCGTGGGCCTGACCGGGCTGATCGGTGCCGGGCGCAGCGAGTTGGGGCACGCGTTGTTCGGCATGACCCGGCCCGATGCGGGCACCATCCGCCTGTCGGGGCGCGAACTGCACCTGCGCTCGAACCGCGATGCGGTGGCCGCGGGCATCGCCTATGTCTCTGAAGATCGCCTGTCGCTGGGGCTGGTGCAGCCGCAGGCGATTGCCGACAATATCGTGCTGCCGATCCTGCCGCGCATTTCCGGGCGCACGGGGCTGATTTCGCCCACCGAAAAGGCCGGGCGCGTGGAACACTGGCTGCGCGAGCTTTCGATCAAGATCGGCCAGCCGGGTGATCCGGTCTCGACCCTTTCGGGGGGCAACCAGCAGCGGGTGGTTCTGGCCAAATGGCTGGCCACCAACCCGCGGGTTCTGATCCTCGACAGCCCGACCGTGGGCGTGGACGTGGGCGCGCGCGCCGGCATTTTCCGCATCATTCGCGACCTGGCGGAACAGGGGCTTGCGATCCTGATGATCTCGGACGAGGTGCCCGAGGTCTATTTCAACGCCGACCGTGTGCTGCACATGGCCGGCGGACGCATCCGGGGCGAATACGACCCGCGCAAGGTCACGCTCAGGGAACTGGAGGCCGCGGTCTATGGTTAAGGCATTCCTGCGCGATTACCCGACCGAAGCGCGCCTTTTGCTGGTGGTGCTGGCGATCGTGCTGTTCCTGAGCCTGGCCTCGGACAGCTTCTTTACCCTGGTGAACTTCACGGCGCTTTTGAACAACACCGCGGTCAACCTGATCTGGGCGGCCGGGCTGCTGGTGGTGCTGATCGCAGGCGGCATCGACATTTCCTTCGCGGTGGCGGCCTCGGTCGTGCAATATGTGGCGGTCTATGTGTTCGAGGCACTGGGTGGCGGCAACTGGGCGATCGGCTTCATCGTGGCCGGAGGGCTGGGGATCTTGCTGGGCTTTGTCAATGCGACCCTGATCCACCATTTCCGCATCATCACCATCGTTGTCACCATCGCCACCTTCAACGCCTTTTTCGGGCTGCTGATGTTCTTCACCTCGGGGCGGTTCCTCTACAACCTGCCCGACTGGTGGGTGGACCGGATCATCATCTTCGAACATCAGACCGCAGACGGAACCTGGGCTGAGCTGACGCTGCCGGTGGCGGTGATGGGCCTGTGCCTGGGCGCCACCTGGCTGCTGATCAACCGCACCACGCTGGGCCGCCAGCTCTATGCCTTTGGCGACAACCCGGAGGGCGCGCGCCGGCTGGGCATCAACATCGCGTTGATGCAGTTCCTGGCCTTCGGCTGGATGGGAATGATGGCCGGGATCGGCGGGCTGATGCAGGTGAACATCGTGCAGGAAGTGGTGCCCAACGCGCTGATCGGGCGCGAACTGGACGTGCTGGCGGCGGTGGTGTTGGGGGGCGCGCGTCTGGGCGGCGGGCGCGGCTCGGTGCTGGGCTGCGTGCTGGGGGTGATGATCGTGGCGCTCACCCAGAACGGGCTGAACCTGATGGGGGTCTCGCCCTT
>JALSRF010000273.1 GCA_026984895.1 Paracoccaceae bacterium | reverse complement strand
TCCGGCCCGATTCCGGCCCGATCCGGCGCGCGGCTTCAGAAATCGACCGCGATACCCTTTTTTTCCCAGTCGCCATAGCGCACCGGCTCCGGGCCGTCGCGCCCGCCCAGTTCGGTGGGTCGCCCCTCGGCCTTTTCGTCTGCCTTCCTGCGGCGCGCGGCGGCTTCTTCCAGCGCGCGCCGTGCCGCCGCCGGAAGCGCGGGGCGACGGTTTTCCGCCTGATCGCTCATCGCCTTGTCCCTTGCGTCAGTCTGCCTTCCCCGGCCAAGATACGGCCACGGCCAGGCTTGTTCCCGGTTGCTGTCATGCTATAGCGGCGCAGGTCCGCTCACAAGGGGCGCGCGCCCGGACGCTTTCCGGTCGGCTCAGGCGAAAGGATGCCAGCACAGATGCCACAACCCGGCCTTGCCCCGCGCCGCGGCGCGCTGTGCCTGCTTGACGGGGTCGTGCAGCAGGGGCGGCTGTTGTCCGCGATGCTGCCCGGCGCCCTGGACCGGCTGCCCCCGGACGAACGCGCGCGCGCATTGCGCCTGGCCACGACCACGCTGCGCTGGATGGATCGGGCCGACCGGCTGCTGGGCCCGTTCCTGAGCCGGCGACCACCGGCCGACGGCCTGAACGCCCTGCGGCTGGGGGTTGTCGAGATGTTCGCCGAGGGCGCGCCGGCGCATGGCGTCGTCAACAGCCTGGTGGCGATCATGCGCGAAAAGGCGCAGACCCGGCACCTGTCGGGACTGGTGAACGCGGTGCTGCGCAAGGCGGCCGGGTTGCCGGCGGAGGCCTGGGAAAACCTGCCGCCCCCGCGCCTGCCCAGGTGGCTGCGCAAGCCGCTGGTGGCGGACTACGGAAAGGACGCCGTTGCGGCGATCGAGGCCGCCCATGCCCGCGACGCGCCGCTGGATCTGAGCGTGAAGACGCCGGCGGATGCGGCGGCCTGGGCCGCGCGACTGGGCGGGCAGGTCCTGCCGACGGGCACGGTGCGCCTGGCAGCCGGTCGGCAGGTCTCGGCGCTGGCCGGTTTCGATGCGGGCGCCTGGTGGGTGCAGGACGCGGCGGCGGCGCTCCCGGTGACGCTCCTTGATCCGCAGCCAGGCGAGCGGGTGCTGGACCTGTGCGCGGCGCCCGGCGGCAAGACCATGCAGATTGCCGCCAGCGGTGCCAGCGTGACCGCGCTTGACCTTTCGCGATCGCGCAGTGCGCGGCCGCGCGAAAACCTGAAGAGAACCGGGCTCCACGCCAGGGTCCTGGTGGCGGATGCGCTGGACTACGAGGCCGCGCCTTTCGATGCCATCCTTCTGGACGCCCCATGCAGCGCCACCGGCACCATCCGGCGCCACCCGGACCTGCCGCATGCCAAGAACGCCGGCCAGTTCCCGGCGCTGTTCGCCTTGCAGGCGCGCCTGCTGGATCGGGCGCTGGGCCTGCTGCGTCCCGGCGGGCGGCTGGTCTATTGCACCTGCTCGCTGCTGATCGACGAGGGCGAGGAACAGATACGCGACCTGCAAGCGCGCACCCCGGGCGTGCGTCTAGATCCGGCCGCCGGCAGCGCCCTGCCCGCCTCCTGGCGCGTGGACACGGGCCTGCGCACGCGCCCCGACTACTGGTCCGCCCGTGGCGGCATGGACGGTTTCTTCATGACCCGCCTGCAAAAGCTTGCCTGAGCCATTTTCGCCGATGACAGGACGGCGCGCAGGTCGTAATGTGTCGGCAAAACACGGCCCGGAAGGGCCTGCAACACGCGGCGAGGCAGATTTCCCGTGTTCCGAGACGAAACCCTGTCCGCGCGCCTGACGCGCTGGATGAACCGCTTTCACGCGGCCCTGTCGATGCGCGCACGGCCGGCCTCCGGGTTCGTCTCTCAGCCCGAACCCCGCACCATCGGTTCTTTCGCCCGCGGGCGGCAGCTGGTTGCCGGGAACTTCCTGTTCGCCGGTTCGCTGGTCGAAGACAAGGCGCGTTCGATCTGGGACATCGAAAAACCGGACCGGGCCTTCGAGGACGAACTTCAGGGCTTCGTCTGGCTTGATGATCTGGCGGCGGTGGCGGATTTGCCGGCGCGCAAACGGGCGCAGGACTGGACCGCCGAATGGATCGAGCGTTACGGGCGCGGCAGGGGCGGCGGCTGGACGCCGGATCTGACCGGGCGTCGTCTGATCCGCTGGATCAACCACGCCATCTTTCTGCTGAACGGTCAGCCAGGCGCCTTTTCGCGCGCCTATCATGCGTCGCTTGCCCGGCAGACCCGCTTCCTTTCGCGCCGCTGGAAGGCGGCCTCCGCCGGCCTGCCGCGGTTCGAGGCCCTGACCGGGCTGATCTATGCCGGCATGGCGCTGGGCGGCATGGAGGCACGGGTGGAGCCGGCGGTCAGGGCCCTGGCCCGCGAATGCCGCGAACAGATCGATTTCGAAGGCGGGATCGTCACCCGCAACCCGGAAGAACTGCTTGAGGTGTTCACGCTGCTGAACTGGGCGGCGTCGGCTCTTTCGGAGGCCGGCAAGATGGCCGCGCCCGACCATCTGCACGCCATCGAACGGATCGCCCCGACGCTGCGCGCGCTGCGCCATGCCGACGGGGGCCTTGCCCGGTTTCACGGGGGCGGGCGCGGGGCCGAGGGCAAACTGGATCATGCGCTGGCGGCCTCGGGCGTCAAGGCGGTGGCACCGGGCGGACTGTCCATGGGATTTGCCCGGCTTCACGGCGGGCGCACCACGGTGATCATGGACGTGGCACCCCCGCCCCTGGGCAAGGCGTCTGCCAATGCTCATGCCTCGACCCTGGCGACCGAGATCACCTCGGGGCGGCGGCCGCTGGTGGTCAACTGCGGCTCGGGCGCAAGCTTCGGGGCGCAATGGCGCCGGGCCGGGCGGGCGACGGCCTCGCATTCCACGCTTGCGCTCGACGGGTATTCGTCGGCACAGCTTGGCCGGCGCGGGAGCCTTGGCGGACAGGCGCGCGAGCTGCTGGCCGACGGGCCGCGCGATGTGCGGGTGCAGTTCCTGGTGGACACCGGAACCCACGGCCTGGTCGCCGGACATGACGGGTATCTCAAGAGCCACGGCCTGACCCATATCCGCCAGATCGAAGTGACCCCCAACGGACGCGCGATCACCGGCGAGGATACCCTGGCCGCGATCGAGACCGCCGACGAGAAGACTTTCGACAGGATGCTTGACAGGAGCGCCCTGCAGGGGATCGGCTTCAAGATCCATTTCCACCTGCACCCGGATGTCGATGCCGAACTCGACATGGGCGGGGCGGCGGTTTCCATGGCGCTCAAGAGCGGCGAAATCTGGGTCTTCCGCCATGACGGGACCACGAAACTTTCCATCGAACCGAGCGTTTACCTCGAAAAGGGGCGGCTGAAGCCGCGTGCGACCAAACAGGTGGTTCTATCTGCCGCCGCCTTGGAGTATGCGACCCGCATCCGCTGGTCGCTGTCCAAGGCCCAGTTCACCCCCGATGCGGTGCGCGATCTGAACCGGGACGACGACCTGCCACTGACCTGATCCTTGGGGGACATCCGACATGACCGACCGCACGCCCATCCGCCGCGCGCTGATTTCCGTTTCCGACAAGACCGGCCTTGTGGAGCTGGCCCGCGCGCTGGCCGGGCTCGGCGTCGAACTGCTGTCCACCGGCGGCAGCGCGCGCGTGATGCGCGACGCCGGGCTGGCGGTAACCGACGTGGCCGAGGTGACGGGTTTTCCCGAAATGATGGACGGCCGGGTCAAGACCCTGCACCCGGCGGTGCATGGCGGGCTGCTGGCGCTGCGCGACAATGCCGAACATGTCGCGGCGATGCAGGCGCACGGGATCGCGCCGATCGACCTGCTGGTGGTCAATCTCTACCCGTTCGAGGCCACCGTGGCGGCGGGCGCCGATTACGACAGCTGCATCGAGAACATCGATATCGGCGGGCCGGCGATGATCCGCGCGGCGGCCAAGAACCACGCCTTTGTCACCGTGCTTACCGATGTCGAGGATTACGACAGGCTGCTGGAGGAAATGGACGGCCAGGACGGCGCCACCGGCGCACGGTTCCGCCGCCAGCTGGCGCAGATCGCCTATGCGCGCACGGCCGCCTATGACGCTGCGGTCTCTACCTGGATGGCCGGGGCCGTCGGCATCGAAACCCCGCGCCGGCGCGCCTTTGCCGGCACCCTTGCCCAGCCGCTGCGCTACGGCGAGAACCCGCATCAGAAGGCCGCCTTCTACCGTGACGGCTCGGACCGGCCGGGGGTGGCGAGCGCGCGCCAGTTGCAGGGCAAGGCGCTGTCCTACAACAACATCAACGATACCGACGCCGCCTTCGAACTGGTCAGCGAATTCGACCCCGCGCAGGGCCCGGCCTGCGCCATCATCAAGCACGCCAACCCCTGCGGCGTCGCCCGCGGCGCGACACTGGCGCAGGCCTACGGGCGCGCCTTCGACTGTGACCGCACCAGCGCGTTTGGCGGGATCGTGGCGCTGAACCGGCCGCTGGACGGGGACACCGCGCGCGAAATCGTGCAGATCTTCACCGAGGTGGTGATCGCACCGGACGCCGACAGGGAAGCGCGGGAAATCTTCGCCGCCAGGAAGAACCTGCGCCTGCTGGTGACCGGCGCGCTGGCCGATACGCGCGCCGCCGCCACCACGGTGCGCCAGGTCTCGGGCGGGTTCCTGGTGCAGGACAAGGACACCGGCCACATCGGGCGCGACGACCTGAAGGTGGTCACGAAAAAGGCGCCGAGCGAGGCCGAACTGGATGATCTTCTGTTCGCCTGGACCGTGGCCAGGCATGTGAAATCCAACGCGATCATCTATGTGAAGGACGGCGCGACGGTAGGTGTGGGCGCCGGCCAGATGAGCCGCGTGGACAGCACCCGAATTGCCGCGCGCAAGGCCCGGGACATGGCCGAGGCCCTGGACCTGAAGGCGCCGCCGACCCGCGGTTCGGTGGTGGCCTCGGATGCGTTCTTTCCATTCCCGGACGGGTTGCTCGCCGCTGCCGAGGCCGGGGCGACGGCAGTGATCCAGCCCGGCGGCTCGGTGCGCGACGACCAGGTGATCGCCGCCGCCGACGATGCCGGGATCGCAATGGTCTTTACGAACATGCGGCATTTCCGGCATTAAGGGGCCATGAACAAGCGTCTCCTCCTGCGAACCGCCGCCGCTGTGGTGGTCGCCGATCAGTTGAGCAAGCTTCTTGTCGTGCATGTGCTCGATCTCAAGACAGTCGGCTCGATCGCGGTGCTGCCGCCCTATCTGAATTTCCACATGGCCTGGAACCGTGGCGTGAACTTCGGCCTGCTCGCCAGCGCAAACGCGTCGTCACGCTGGGTGCTTGTCGCGGTGGCGGTGGCGATCTCGGTCTGGGTGATCCACTGGATGCGCGATGGCAGGGCCGGCACCGCCCCCCTGATTTCGGCGGGGCTGCTGGTGGGCGGGGCCGCCGGAAACGTCATCGACCGGCTGATCTACGGGGCGGTTGCCGATTTCCTGAACATGTCGTGTTGCGGGATCGACAATCCGTTTGCCTTCAACCTCGCCGATATCGCGATCTTTGCCGGGGCTTTGGGGCTGATCCTGTTCACCGACAGGAAAAAGGCGGCGTGACGACCTGCGCCGGATGGGTTAGAAACGGGGAACTGGGTAGGGAACGAACCGGCGATGCGGGTGCTGCACAACGGAAACGGAGCTCTGATGCTGATTGCGGCGGCGCTGCTGCTTGCCGGCTGCGCCCGCCCGCCCGTGGCGGCCGATAGCGGCCCGGACGAATTTGCGGTGCTGCCGATCAAGCCGCTGGAAATCCCCGCCGATGTGTCCACGCTGCCCGAGCCCACGCCGGGCGGCGCAAACCTGACCGACCCGACACCCGAAGCCGACGTCGCACGCGCCCTTGGCGGGCATGTTTCGCCGCCGGTTGCCGGGGCCGATGCGGCGCTGGTTTCGTATGCCGGGCGCTACGGCGTTCCGGCGGACAGCCGGGCAAGGGGATCGGCCCGGCATCGCCGTTCGGCCAACGGCCGGGGGTTTTTCCTGTGGCGCTGGCTTTCGTCCGGGCGCTTCACCGGGCAGGCGCTGGACCCCTATGCCGAAACCGAGCGGCTGCAGGCGCTTGGGGTGGTCACGCCTGCGCCGCCGCCTGCGGGCAGGTAGGCTTGAGCTGCGCGATCAATTCTGCCTGATCCTCTTGCGCGTCCCGGTCCACGGACTACACTTCCCGCATCACGCAAGACGACCGGAGGTCCGATGAAGCGCCTGTTCCTGGCCCTGAGCCTGATGCTTGCGGCATCGCTGCCCGCGCGTGCCGCCAGAACGACCACCTTCACGCTGGATAACGGCCTGCAGATCGTGGTTCTGGAGGACCACCGCGCGCCGGTGGTGGTGCACATGGTCTGGTATCGGGTCGGCGCGGCGGACGAGCCGCCGGGAAAATCGGGCATTGCGCATTTCCTGGAACACCTCATGTTCAAGGGCACCGATACGCTCGGGCCTGGCGAGTTGTCGAAGATCGTGACCCGCAATGGCGGTTCGGACAATGCCTTTACCAGCTGGGACTACACGGCCTATTTCCAGCGCGTCGCCGCCGACAGGCTGGAACTGATGATGCGCATGGAGGCGGACCGGATGCGCAATCTGCGGATGACCAGAGACGACGTGGAAACCGAGCGTCAGGTGGTGCTGGAAGAGCGTGCACAGCGCACCGACAGCCAGCCGAGCGTGCTGTTTCGCGAGCAACGCCGCGCGGCGCAATACCTGAATTCGCCCTATGGCATTCCGGTAGTTGGCTGGCGCCGGGAGGTTGAACGCCTGAGCCGCGAAGATGCCTATGCGTTCTATCAGCGCTTCTATGCGCCCAACAACGCGGTCCTGGTGGTTGCGGGCGACGTGGACCCGGACCATGTTCTGGCCCTGGCCAGGAAATACTACGGGCCGCTTGCCCCGACGCCCGGACTGACGGCGCGCCACCGCCCGCAGGAGCCGCCGCAACTGGCCGAACGCCGCCTGACCTTCCGCGATCCGCGCATTGCGCAACCGTTCATCGTGCGCAGCTATCTGGCCCCGGAACGCGACAGCGGCGACCAGCGCGCCGCGGCGCGGCTGACCATGCTGGCCGAGCTTCTGGGCGGCGACGGGGCGACTTCGGTGCTTGGCCAAAAGCTGGTGTTCGGCAGCAGGAAGGCGCTGTTCGTGAACGCCGGCTATGACGGTGTGTCGCTGGACGATACCACCTTTTCACTGGTAATCGTGCCCACGCCCGGCACCTCCATGCAGGAGGCCGAAGAGGCCCTGGACAAGGCCGTGGCGGAATTCATCGACGAAGGCGTGGACCCGGATCAGCTTGCCCGCGTCAAGATGCAGCTTCGCGCCACGCGCATCTACGATGAAGACGACGTGGAGTCTCTGGCACGCGACTACGGCACGGCTCTGACATCCGGGCTGACGGAAAAGGATGTCCAGGCCTGGCCGGCGCTGCTGCAGCAGATCACCGCCGACGAGGTGATCGCCGCGGCCAAAGAGGTTTTCGACAGACACAAGGCGGTCACCGGCTGGGCGATGCCGGCGGCAATGGAGGACGGGCAATGAAACGGCTTTTCGCAGCAGTCGCTCTGGCCTTGCTCGCGGCGTTTTCGGCGCTGCCGCTGCGCGCCGCCGTCGATGTCCAGGCCGTCACCTCGCCCGGCGGCATCAAGGCGTGGCTGGTCGAAGAGCATTCGATCCCCTTCACCGCGCTCGAAATCCGCTTTCGCGGCGGGGCGGCGCTGGATGCCCCCGGCAAACGCGGCGCGATCAATCTGATGATGGCAACCCTGGAAGAAGGTGCCGGCGCCCTGGATGCCAGGGCCTTTGCCAAGGCGCGCGATTCGCTGGCCGCGAGCTTCCGGTTTCGCGTTTCCAACGATGCGGCCAGCGTTTCGGCCCGGTTCCTGACCGAAAACCGGGATCAGGCGATCGCGCTTCTGAAAAGCGCCCTGATGGAACCGCGGTTCGATCAGGATGCGATCGAGCGCGTGCGCGCGCAGGTGCTGGCGGTGCTGCGCTCGGACGCCACCGACCCCAGCGCCGTGGCCAGAAAGACGTTTGATCGTCTGGCCTGGGGCAAACATCCCTACGGTTCCGCATCCGATGGCACCATCGAAAGCGTCTCGTCGCTGACGCGCGACGACATTGTGGATGCCTACGGCCGGGTTTTCGCCCGCGACCAGCTGTATGTCGCGGCGGTGGGCGACATTTCCGCCGAACAGCTGGGCGCGTTGCTGGACAAGCTGCTTGGGGACATGCCCGAAAAGCACAAGGCACAGGTCGGGCGGGCCGAATACCAGCTGAAACCCGGGGTGACGGTGGTCGATTTCGACACGCCGCAGGCCGTTGCGCTGTTCGGGCACAAGGGCATAAGGCGCGACGACCCGGACTATATCCCGGCCTATATCCTGAACGAGATCTTCGGCAGCGGCGGGTTCGAATCCCGCCTGATGCAGGAGGTGCGCGAAAAGCGCGGACTGACCTATGGCGTTTCCACCTTTCTGTTGCCGATGGACCATGGCGAACTGATCATGGGGCAGGTGCGTTCGGACAATTCCAAGATGGCCGAGGCACTGGACGTGATCCGGGCGGAATGGCGCAAGATCGCCGAAAACGGCGTGAGCGCGCAGGAACTGGAAGATGCCAAGACCTACCTGACAGGCGCTTATCCATTGCGCTTCGACGGCAACGCACCGATTGCGCGTATCCTGGTGGGCATGCAGATGATCGGACTGCCGATCGACTACATCAGGACCCGAAACGATCAGGTCCGCGCCGTGACGCTTGCCGATATCAACCGGGTCGCGCACCGGATTTTCCAGCCCGACAAGCTGCGTTTCGTAGTGGTCGGTCACCCGGACGGGGTGAAAAGCACCGACGACTAGGGACAGGGCCCGTTTATCCGGCAGGCGATGAGCGCGGGCGTAAATGGATGGTCGAATCGCCAGATGCTGTGCTAAGTCTGGTAGCATGAACAGCCATGCCCCCAATATAGGCCAAAGCCATCCGCAGATTCGCCAACTGGACAGCGCCGCAATCAACCGCATCGCCGCCGGCGAGGTGGTGGAACGCCCGGCCTCGGCGGTCAAGGAACTGGTGGAAAACGCGCTCGATGCGCGGGCCCGGCGCATCGACATCGCCTATGCCGACGGCGGCAAGACGCTGATCCGCGTCACCGACGACGGGCACGGCATGGCCCCCGACGACCTGCCGCTGGCGCTCGCCCGCCATGCCACCTCCAAGATCGACGGCTCGGACCTGCTGGCGATTCACACCTTCGGCTTTCGCGGCGAAGCGCTGCCCTCGCTGGGCGCCGTGGGGCGACTGAGCATCACCTCGCGCGCCGCCGGACACGACGCGGCGACGCTCTCGGTCAGTGGCGGCGCCCTGGGCCCGGTGCGCCCCGCGGCCCTGTCGCAGGGCACGATCGTGGCGTTGCGCGACCTGTTTTTCGCCACCCCTGCCCGCCTCAAGTTCATGCGCAGCGACCGGGCCGAGGCGCAGGCCATCAACGATGTCGTCAAGCGCCTGGCCATGGCCGAACCCCATGTCGGCTTCACCCTGCGCGATCTGTCGGGCGGCGGCGAGGGGCGCGTGGTCTTTCGCGTCGAGCCCGAAACCGGCGACCTGTTCGATGCGCTGCACAACCGGCTCGCGCGGGTGATGGGGCGCGAGTTTGCCGAAAACGCCCTGCGCATCGAGGCCGAGCGCGAAAGCATCCGCCTGACGGGATATGCCGCCCTGCCCACCTATTCGCGCGGCTCGGCGGTGGCGCAGCACCTCTTTGTCAACGCACGCCCGGTGCGCGACAAGCTGCTGGTCGGGGCGCTGCGCGGGGCTTACGCCGATTTCCTGCACCGCGGGCGGCACCCGGCGGCGGCGCTGTTCATCGATTGTGCGCCGCGACTGGTGGACGTGAACGTGCACCCGGCCAAGTCCGAGGTGCGGTTTCGCGACCCCGGCGTTGTGCGCGGGCTGATCGTCTCGGCCTTGCGCCACGCCCTGGCCGAGGCCGGGCATCGCGCCTCGACCACTTTTGCCGGCGCAACCCTGGGCGCCTTCCGCCCCGAGCCGGCGCAGCCGCGCAGCTACCAGATGGACCGCCCGTCGGCGGGCGCGATCGGGCGCGCGTTCCAGGCGCAGGCGCCGGGCTTTGCCGAAGCACCGGTTTCCGGCCATGTCGAGCCGTCGGCCCGTGTCGAGCCGGTGACCGCCCCTCGAGATGACCCGGAGGCCGAAGAGGCGCAGAGTTTCCCGCTGGGCGCGGCGCGCGCGCAGTTGCACGAAAACTACATCGTCGCCCAGACCGCCGACGGCATGGTGATCGTCGATCAGCACGCCGCGCACGAACGGCTGGTCTACGAAAAGCTGAAGGCCCAGATGGCCGAAAACGGCGTTGCCGCCCAGGCCCTGCTGATCCCCGAGATCGTCGAGATGAGCGCGGATGACGCGGCCCGGCTGCTGGGCTTCGCCGACGAGCTTTCGCGCCTCGGGTTGCGAATCGAGCCCTTCGGCGGCGGCGCCATTGCGGTGCGCGAGACCCCGGCGATCCTTGGCGCGGTGGATGCGCGCGCGCTGCTGCTGGACGTGCTCGACGAACTGGCGGAGGCGGACGACAGCCGCAGCCTGCGTGCGCGTGTCGAAGCGGTGCTGTCGCGCGTCGCCTGTCACGGCTCGGTTCGCTCGGGGCGGCGGATGCGCCCCGAGGAAATGAACGCGCTGTTGCGCGAAATGGAGGCCACGCCGCATTCGGGCCAGTGCAACCACGGCCGGCCGACCTATGTGGAACTGAAGCTGGCCGACATCGAAAAACTGTTCGGTCGGCGATGATCCAGATCGGCGGGCAGACCTATTCGTTGAGCGATCCGGCGGTGATCGGCGTGGCGCTGGCGGTGCTGGCGACGGCCCTCGCGCTGATCCTGCTGATCGTGGCCGTGCGCCGGGCCGGGCGGACAGCGCGGATGATCGCCCCCGTGGCGCAGCAGATGGGGACGCTGGACAGGCAGGTGCAGCGGCTGTCGGACGGGCAAAGCCAGCTTGCCGGCGGGCTGGCGCATGTCTCGGAAGCGCAGGCCGCGTCGCAGGCGCAGATGCTGCAACTGATGGAGCAGCGCCTGGCGGATGTGACCCGCACCATGGGCGAGAACCTCGAAGGCGCGTCGCGGCGCACCGCGCAGAGCCTGGGCGAGTTGCAGCAGCGCCTTGCCACCATCGACCGGGCGCAGGCCAATATCGAGAAGCTGTCGGGCGACGTGCTGAGCCTGCAGGACATCCTGTCCAACAAGCAGACCCGCGGCGCCTTCGGGGAAATCCAGCTGAACGACATCGTCGGCAAGGCGCTGCCCAAGGACAGCTACGCGCTGCAGGTGACGCTGTCCAACGGCAAGCGCGCCGACTGCCTGATCCACCTGCCCAACCCGCCGGGGCCGATCGTGATCGACGCCAAGTTTCCGCTGGAAGCCTACGAGGCGCTGCGCCAGGCCCGCACCCAGTGGGAGGCGAAGGAGGCCACGGCCTTCTTCAAGACCTCGGTGCGCAAGCACATCCGCGACATTTCCGCGAAATACATCCTCGAAGGCGAAACCGCCGACGGGGCGCTGATGTTCCTGCCGTCCGAGGCGATCTATGCGGAACTGCACGGCAACTTCCCCGACCTCGTGCACGAAAGCTTCGCGGCGCGGGTCTGGATCGTGTCGCCGACAACCTGCATGGCGACGCTGAACACCATGCGCGCGATCCTGAAAGATGCGCGGATGCGCGAACAGGCCGGCGCCATTCGCAAGACCCTGCGCCTGCTGCACCGCGACGTGGAACTGGTGGTGGAACGGGTGGACAGGCTGCACACCCATTTCCGGCAGGTCAGCGACGATCTCGACGGGATCGGCACCGCCGCGACGCGGGCCGGCAAGCGGGCAGCCAGGCTGGACAACTTCGATTTCGAA
>JALSRF010000272.1 GCA_026984895.1 Paracoccaceae bacterium | reverse complement strand
GACATTGCAGCCGTGCGTGCAACCCATCAGGCAGGAGATGCGCCGGGTGCGCAACGGCGTGGCGGCGGCATGTTCTTCGACCAGGGCGGCAAGGCGTTCGCCGTCGGTGGCGGACATGTCGGCGGACATGTCGCCTTCGTGCCGGCCGTCGCGCTTGCAGGTGTCGCAGATGGTGATCCAGGTGGCCATGTCTCGCTCCGAAGAAGAGGTCGCATCGTTTGAACCGATTTCCCGGTGCGGTGCAACAGACGGCAGTTGCACGGCGCGTTAACGCTTTTTTCGTTCCAGTTAACCATCGGTTAACAATTTGGCGGATATTTTACCTTCAGGGACGGGGTTTTCGGAAAATTGAAGTCGTGTATCGGACGCAGAAACTGGGTGTGGTGATATGGTTGTACTGATTGTTCAGGAACAGACAGTGCTTGGAGAAATCTGGCGAAATCATTTGGAAAGACAGGGGTGCGAGGTCGAAAGCGCGTGCAGTCAGGCAGAGGCGATTCGCATTCTTCAGAGGCGGCGCGTGGACGTGATCGTACTTGATCTGATCCTGTCGGACGGCAGCGCCTTTGCGGTGGCCGATTTTTCCAGCTACCGGCAGCCCGATGCCAAGGTCATTTTCGTGACCAATTCGACCTTTTTTTCGGACGGGTCGATTTTCCGGCATATCCCGAACGCCTGTGCAATGGTGCCGGCGGAAACCAGGCCCGAAGACATCGGCGCCCTGGTCGAACACTACGGCGGCCACTGAAGCAGGCAATCGGCCCGGGGGTGAAACCGGGGACCGCCCCTGTCCGCAGACATGTCGCATTTTCCGGTCCGGCGGGCGTAATTGGCGTTGCGGCCGGGACGGCGGCTGCTATACCGGATACCAGACGAAGCCCGATCGGGCCGGAAAGGTGGCTGTCGGCGATCGACCCAGGCCGGGGATCAAGGGCAGCGTCGTCGGAAGCGTTCCGCTGTTCCTGCGCCCTTTTCGTGCCCGCGCGAAAGGACGCAGGATGAAAAGAAGATGAAAATCGGTGTGATGATCTGCGGGCACGGCTCGCGGTCCCAGGCGGCGGTGGACGAATTTGCGCTGCTGGCGCAAAGGCTGCCGGCGCTGCTGCCCGATGACTGGGAATGCGAATACGGGTATCTGGAGTTTGCCAATCCGGTGATCCGCGCCGGGCTGGACCGGCTGCGCGAAAAGGGGTGCGAGCGGATCGTGGCGGTTCCCGGCATGCTGTTTGCCGCGATGCATACCAAGAACGACATTCCCACCGTGCTGAACACCTATGCGGAAAGGCACGGGGTAGAGATCAGCTATGGCCGCGAACTCGGGGTGGATCCGAAGATGCTGGCTGCTGCAGGCGACCGGGTGCGCGAGGCGGTCGAGCGGGCGAACGCGCAGCTTGGCGAGGTGCCGCTGGAGGAAACCTGCCTGGTGGTGATCGGGCGCGGCGCCTCGGACCCGGATGCCAACGGCAATGTCGCCAAGGTGGCGCGGATGCTGTGGGAGGGCATGGGCTTCGGCTGGGGCGAAGTGGGGTATTCGGGGGTCACCTTCCCGCTGGTGGAGCCGGTGCTGGAGCATGTGGCGCGGCTGGGATACCGGCGGGTGATCGTGTTCCCCTATTTCCTGTTCAGCGGCATCCTGATCGACCGGATCCATGGCTTTACCGACCGGGTTGCGGCGGCGCATCCGGGGATCGAATGGGTGAAGGCGCCCTATCTGGGCGATCATCCGAAGGTGCTGGAAACCTTCGCCGAACGGGTGCGCGAACAGCTGGGCGATGCGGTGCCCGAGACCTGCGCCACCTGCAAGTATCGCACCCAGGTTCTGGGATTCGAGGCCGAGGTGGGCGCGGTGCAGGAAAGCCATCACCATCATGTGGAGGGGCAGGGCGCCACTGCGCCGGGTTCGAACGTGGCGGACTGTGCCTTGTGCGAGGATTTCTGCACCGGGGCGTGCCGGCTGGACATGGACCATCACCATCATCATCATCACGATGACGGCGGGCATGACCATCATCACCATCACCACGCGCAATACCCGCATGCGAAACATCCCCTGGGCCCCGAAAGCGCGCGCAAGGCAAAGGCGTGATATGTGGCAGGGTCGGGTGCCTCCGGCGGAGGTATTTCGGCCAAGAAGAAGATCGGAAGGAAAGAAGCTGAACATGCGCCCCTATGAAAGGAACCCGGCGGCGATTTACGCCCGGAGCTTTGCGACGGTTCGCCGGGAGGCGCGGCTGGATCGGTTCGATCGTGCGATGGAAGAGCTGGCGGTGCGTCTGATTCATGCCTGCGGCATGGTCGAGGCGGCCGACAGGCTGGCGTTTTCCGCCGGCGCCTTCGAGGCCGGGCAGGCGGCACTTGCGGCCGGAGCACCGGTTCTGTGCGATTGCGAGATGGTGGCGGCCGGGGTGATCCGGCGGCAGCTTCGCGCGGGCAACGAGGTGGTGGTGACGTTGAACGATCCGCGTGTGCCGGCCCTTGCCGCGCAGATCGGCAACACCCGTTCGGCGGCGGCGGTGGAGCTGTGGCGCGCGCGCATCGACGGCGCGGTGGTGGCGATCGGGAACGCGCCGACCGCGCTGTTTCATCTGC
>JALSRF010000271.1 GCA_026984895.1 Paracoccaceae bacterium | reverse complement strand
CCTCGACCAGCGCCGCCGCCGGCACCGTGCGCGCCACCAGGCCCAGCGCCACCGCTTCTGATGCGTCGAACATGCGCGCCGACATGAACACGCGCCGGGCCCGCGCCGGGCCCATCCGCGCCACCACATAGGGGCCGATGGTGGCCGGGATCAGCCCCAGCCGGGTTTCGCTCAGCGCGAAGCGCGCGTGATCGGCCGCCAGCACCACGTCGCACACCGACATCAGCCCGATGCCGCCGCCAAAGGCGTTGCCCTGCACCGCGCCGATCAGCGGCCTGGGCATGGTGTCGAGCGCCTGCAGCATCATCGCCAGCTTGCGCGCCTCGGCGGCGCGGGTGGCGGCATCGGCCTGCATCTGGTCGCGCATCCAGCCCAGGTCGCCACCGGCGCAGAAGCTCCTGCCCGCGCCGGTCAGGATCACCGCGCGCACCGCGTCGTCGCGGCCCAGCGCGTGCGCCGCTTCGGTCAGTTCGGCGATCATCTGCGCCGACATGGCATTGTGCTTTTGCGCCCGCGCCAGCGTCAGCGTGGCAATGCCCCGCCCGTCGGTTTCGATCGTGATCGTTTCTGCCATCAGCTTTCCCGCATCTTTCGGGCCATCGCCGCCGCGCGCCGCAAGACGGCGGCGTCCAGCCCGGTTTCGTATCCCAGGTCGCGCAGATGCGCATGCACCGCCCCGGTCGCCACGTTGCCGGCCGCGCCGGGCGCATAGGGGCAGCCCCCCAGCCCGCCCACGGCGGCATCGAACACCCGCAGACCGCGCTCAAGAGACACCTCGATATTTTCCAGCGCCCGCCCGGCGGTGTCGTGGAAATGCCCCGCCAGCCGGCCGGCCGGCACCACCCGCAGCACCGCCTCCAGCATCGCCCGGACGGTCTCCGGCCGGCCCTGCCCGATGGTGTCGCCCAGAGAGATTTCGTAACAGCCCATGTCGCGCAGCGCCGCAGCCACGAGGGCAACGCTTTCGGGGGGCGTCGGGCCGTCATGGGGGCAGTCCGTCACGCAGGATATATAGCCCCGAACTTTCAGTTTCTCGTCCAGAGCCGCCCTTGCCACCGGTTCGAACCGCTTGAGACTTTCGCTTATCGAACAATTGATATTGGCCTGGCTGAACCCCTCGCTGGCCGAGCCGAACACCGCGATCTCGTCCGCGCCGGCGGCAAGCGCCCGCTCCAGCCCGCGCATGTTCGGCACCAGCGCACCATAGGAGATGCCCGGCGCGCGCCGGATCCGCGCCAGCACCTCGGCGCTGTCGGCCATCTGCGGCACCCATTTCGGGCTGACGAAGCTTGCCGCCTCGATGCGCCGGAACCCCGCGCGTGAAAGCAGGTCGATCAGCGCCACCTTCTCGGCCGTGGGGATCGAGCGTTGTTCGTTCTGCAGACCGTCGCGCGGGCCGACCTCGAAGATCTCGACGAAATCAGCCATCGGGCCGGCCATAGAAGGGTTTCAGATAGATTTCGGGCTTTCCATCCTCGTCCAGTGCCGCCCGAAAAGCCGGACGGTTTTCCAGCCGCTCAAGATAGCGCTTCGTGGCGGGCAGAGGATCCAGCGCCACGAAACGGCGCGCCACCATGACCCCGTAGCCGACGTTGGTATCCACCGCCGAAAACCCGCTTTCCAGCAGCCAGTCCCGGCGCGAAACCGCCCGCTCCACCACCTCGAGCGTCTTTTCCAGCCGGCGCGCTTCCAGCTTCATCACCGTCGCCGAACGCATGTGGTCCTCGTAAAGAACGATATGCTGCTGGGTGAGCGCCGCCAGATGCTGGCCGATGGTTTCGGCAAAATGCAGCCACTGCAGCCAGTCGGCGCGCTCCGCATCCCCCGGCGGGCGCCAGAGCGGGCTTGCGCGGGTCTCGCACAGGTATTCGGTGATCGCGCCGCTTTCGAACAGCACGCGCCCGTCAATTTCCAGCGCCGGCACCCGCCCCGCGGGCGAAAGCGCCAGGTAGCCGTCGCCGCGCAATTCGCCGGAAAGGAACGAGCGGTAGACCACCTCGAACGCCAGCCCCATCTCCTTCAGCAACCAGAGCGTGCGAAACGAACGGGCCTGCGGGCAGTGGTGCAGCCGGATCATGCCGTGTCCTCCTGCAGCCGGATCAGCGCCGCCCCGGCCTCGATCTGATCGCCCTCGCGCGCCAGCACTTCGGCCACGGTTGCGTCGCGCCCGGCCCTGAGCGTGTGCTCCATCTTCATCGCCTCCATCACCGCCAGCCTGTCGCCGGCGGCGACGCTATCGCCGGGCCGCACGAACACCGTCCTGACCAGCCCCGGCATCGGCGCCTCGATCACGTCGCTTCCATGAGCGGCGTCGGCGGCAACCAGCAGGGGGTCCTCAACCCGGAACTCGAATGTGGCGCCGGCGAAGACCGCAACCAGATCGCCGATCCGCCGGGCATTGACGGGCGCACCATCGGGGCCGGCCCAGCCCCCGGCGATACGACGAAAGGCAAGCTCTGCCTTGCCGATGCGCACGATGATGCCCCGCGCGTCCGGGCAGCGAATGCGCGCCTCGAAGCTTTGCGCGCCATCGCACAACCGGAGGGTCTGTTCGAGCGGCGCCCACAGGGCAAAGCCCTGGAAGGGGCGCGGCTTTTCGACAAGGCCGGCAGCACAAAGAGCGGCCTGTGCCCGGATCAGCTCCGAGGCCCGGGGGGCGCACGACAACGCCGGCAGGTTGCGGCCGATCAACCCGGTATCCACATCGCCGGCGCTCAAACCGGGATCGCTTGCGAGGTTTTCAAGGAATGTCAGATTTGTGACAGTTCCAGCCACTTCTGTCGCCCTGAGCGCAGCCCGAAGTTGTGAAAGTGCAATGTCGCGGGTGGGGCCATGGGTGATGATCTTGGCAATCATCGGATCATACCAGGGGGAAATCCCGTCTCCCTCGCGCACGCCGCTGTCAACGCGAACCCCCTCGGGGAAGCGCAGATGCGCCAGCCGCCCGGTCGCCGGAAGGAACCCGCGCGCCACGTCCTCGGCATAGAGCCGCGCCTCGAAGGCATGGCCGTTCAGCGTGATTTCGTCCTGTGTGGCCGGCAGGGGTTCGCCCGCCGCAACCCGCAACTGCCATTCGACCAGGTCGATGCCGGTAATCGCTTCGCTCACCGGATGTTCGACCTGCAGCCGGGTGTTCATTTCCATGAACCAGAACCGGTCCGCGCGCAGCCCGTCCGAGGCATCGACGATGAATTCCACCGTGCCGGCCCCGGCATAGCCGATCGCCTCGGCCGCGCGCACGGCGGCCGCGCCCATCGCGCTTCGCATTTCAGCCGTCATCCCCGGCGCCGGCGCCTCCTCGATGACTTTCTGGTGGCGCCGTTGAAGCGAGCAATCGCGCTCATACAAATGCACTGCCCTGTCGCCGTCGCCGAAGACCTGGATCTCGATATGGCGCGGCTTTTCGATGAACTTTTCCACAAGAACCGCATCGTTGCCAAAGGCGCCGCGCGCTTCGGCCCGCGCCGCGGCCAGCGCCTCGGTGAAATCGGCCGCGCGCCGAACCAGCCGCATCCCCTTGCCGCCGCCCCCGGCCACCGCCTTGATCAGCACCGGCCAGCCGATGGCATCGGCCGCGCCGGCCAGATGCGCGTCGTCCTGGTTGTCGCCGTGATAGCCGGGCACCACCGGCACCCCGGCGCGTTCCATCAACTGCTTGGCCGCGCCCTTGAGCCCCATCGCGCGGATTGCATCCGCACCCGGCCCGATGAAAACGAGCCCGGCCTTTTCGACCGCCTCCACGAATTCCGGGTTTTCCGACAGAAACCCGTAGCCCGGATGAATCGCCTGCGCGCCGTTCTCGAGCGCCGCTGCGATGATCGCGTCGCCACGCAGATAACTGTCCGCGGGAGCGGGCCCGCCGATCTGCACTGCCCGGTCGGCCAGTTCCACGTGACGCGCACCGGCGTCGGCCTCGGAGTGGACGGCGATACAGGAAAGACCGAGACGGTGCGCGCTGTCGATGACACGGCAGGCAATCTCGCCGCGGTTGGCAATGAGGATCCGGTCAAACACCAGGCCATCCCCCCGGCCGGCGGGGGCTGGCTGCCCCCGCGCCCCCGCAGGTATTTGGACCAAAAAGAAGAAGGATTTGACTTCTTCTTGGCGAAAATACCTCCGCCGGAGGCATGAAGTCACATTCGAAACAGGCCAAACCTGGACTCCTCGATCGGGGCATTCAGCGCTGCGCGCAGTGAAAGCGCCAGCACCTCGCGCGACTTGCGCGGGTCGATGATGCCGTCGTCCCAGAGCCGGGCCGAGGCATAGAGCGGGTGGCTCTGGCGTTCGAACATCTCCTGAGTCGGCCGTTTGAAGGCGGTTTCGTCTTCGCTGCTCCACTGGCCGCCGGCCCGCTCGATCGACAAGCGTTTCACCGTCGCCAGCACGCCCGCCGCCTGTTCGCCGCCCATCACCGAGATGCGCGAATTCGGCCAGGTCCACAGGAAGCGGGGCGAATAGGCGCGCCCGGCCATGCCGTAGTTGCCGGCGCCGTAGGAGCCGCCGACGATCATCGTGATCTTGGGCACCGCGGTTGTCGCCACCGCGGTCACCATCTTGGCGCCGTGGCGGGCGATGCCTTCGTTTTCGTATTTCCGGCCGACCATGAAGCCGGTTATATTCTGCAGGAAAACCAGAGGGATACGCCGTTGCGAGCACAGCTCGACGAAATGCGCCCCCTTTTGCGCGCTTTCGGAAAACAGCACCCCGTTGTTGGCGACGATGCCCACCGGGCAGCCCTGCACATGGGCGAAGCCCGTCACCAGGGTCGCGCCGAAACGGGCCTTGAATTCGTCGAAGCGCGAGCCGTCCACGAGGCGCGCGATCACCTCGCGGATATCGTAGGGCCTGCGCAGGTCGGCCGGCACCACGTCCAGCAGTTCTTCGGGGTCGCAGGCCGGGTCTTCCGGGCTTTGCCACTGCACGGTATCGGGCCGCGCGCGGTTGAGCCCCGCCACCGCCTGGCGGGCCAGCGCAAGCGCATGCGCATCGTCCTCGGCCAGGTAGTCGGCCACGCCGGAAAGGCGCGTGTGCACGTCGCCCCCGCCCAGGTCCTCGGCGCTGACCACCTCGCCGGTCGCCGCCCTGACCAGCGGCGGGCCGGCAAGGAAGATCGTGCCCTGTTCCTTCACGATGATCGCGACATCCGACATCGCCGGCACATAGGCTCCGCCGGCGGTGCACGACCCCATCACCACCGCGATCTGGGCGATGCCGCGCGCGCTCATGTTGGCCTGGTTGTAGAAGATGCGGCCGAAATGGTCCCGGTCGGGAAAGACCTCGTCCTGGCTGGGCAGGTTGGCGCCGCCCGAATCCACCAGGTAGACGCAGGGCAGTGCGCATTCGGCGGCGATTTCCTGGGCGCGCAGGTGTTTTTTCACGCTCATCGGGTAATAGGTGCCGCCCTTCACGGTGGCGTCGTTGGCGACCACCATCACCTCTTGTCCGTGCACCTGGCCGATGCCCGCGATCAGCCCCGCGCCGGGCGCCGCGCCCTCATACATGCCATGGGCCGCGGTGGCGCCGATTTCCAGGAACGGGCTGCCGGGATCCAAGAGGTTGGCGACCCGATCGCGCGGCAGCATCTTGCCGCGTGCCAGGTGACGGGCGCGCGATTTCTCACCGCCGCCGGCGGCTGCGGTCTCGGCCGCGCGGCGCACGGTTGCGATCATTTCCAGATGCGCGGCGCGGTTGGCGCGCGCTTCCTGCGCGCCGGCGATCAGGCTCGAGGTCAGCCGGCTCATTCGAAGGTTTCCCGTTTCGAGCGCAACGCGATCACGCGTTCGGCGGTCTGGCGCATGATGCAGTCGGCGCCGGCGATGTTGCGCATCGAGCCCGATCCCCAGATTGCGTAGTCCAGCCCGCATTCGGCGTCGCGAAACGCGATCCAGGCCCGCTGCGCAGCCCGCAGCCGGTCGGCGCGAACGGCATATTCCGGGAAATATGCGGCCTCGTCGCGGTCCATCTTCCCTGCCCAGGCCATGGTTCGGCGGTATTCGGCGTTCAGCAGTTCGTCCCAGACCTCGCTTTCGGCATACAGGCACTGCGACATGCCCAGCGTGGATTCGCCGTCCGGCTCGCGGCTGAAGCAGGCATCGGACATCACCCCGATGCAGGCCTCGCGCGCCGCGCCGTCGCCGGCATCGCCGTAGCATTGATCGAGCGCCGCGCGATAGCGCTGCACCAGGTCTTCGCCGCCAGACGCCCCCCCGGGCGTGCCCGCCGCGGCGACCAGCGCCGCCGCCGCCAGAGCCTTCCTGGCCAGCACCCTCACTGCAAGAAGCCCCCCGTCGCCGCCGTCCCCGTCGCCAGAGCCCTTCGCCGCAGTCCCCTTCACCAGATCCCCCGTCGCCAGAGCCCCCGTCGCCAGAGCCCCGGCGGCCGGGTTCGCGCCGGCGCGCATCAGCCCTGCGCCTTCATCAGTTCGCGCCCGATCAGCATGCGCCGGATCTCGCTGGTGCCGGCGCCGATCTCCATCAGCTTGGCGTCGCGGAAGATGCGGCTGACGGGGCTTTCGTTCATGAAGCCCGCGCCCCCCATCGCCTGCACCGCCTGATGGGCGCATTTCATCGCCTCTTCGCTGGCATAGAGCACGCAGGCGGCCGCGTCCTGGCGCGTCACCGTGCCCCGGTCGCAGGCGCGCGCCACCTCGTAGATATAGGCCCGCGCCGAGTTCATCGCCGTATAGATGTCGGCGATCTTGCCCTGCATCAGCTGGAAAGAGCCGATCGGCTGGCCGAACTGCTTGCGCTCGGCCAGATACGGCATGATTTCATCCAGACAGGCGGCCATGATCCCGGTGCCGATGCCCGAGAGCACCACGCGTTCGTAGTCGAGGCCCGACATCAGCACGCGCACCCCCTGCCCCTCTTCACCCAGCACGTTTTCAAAGGGCACTTCCACGTCCTGAAACACCAGTTCGGCGGTGTTGGAGCCGCGCATCCCCAGCTTGTCGAAATGCGGCGAGGTGGAAAAGCCCTTCATGGTGCGCTCGACGATGAAGGCGGTGATGCCGCGCGCACCGGCCTCGGGGTCGGTTTTCGCGTAGACCACCAGCGTGTCGGCGTCGGGGCCGTTGGTGATCCAGTATTTGGTGCCGTTCAAGACGTAGTAACCGTTGCGTTTTTCGGCGCGCAGCTTCATCGACACCACGTCGCTACCGGCGCCGGCCTCGCTCATCGCCAGCGCGCCCACATGTTCGCCGCTGACCAGTTTCGGCAGGTAGCGGCGCTTCTGCTCATCGCTGCCATTGAGACGGATCTGGTTGACGCAGAGGTTGGAATGCGCGCCGTAGGACAGGCTGACCGAGGCGCTGGCGCGGGCGATTTCCTCGACCGCCACAACATGGGCGAGATAGCCCATTCCGGCGCCGCCGTAGCCTTCGGGAACGGTGATCCCGAGAAGCCCCAGTTCGCCGAGTTCGCGCCACAGAGGGGCCGGGAAATCGTTGCCGCGATCGATTTCGGCGGCCAGCGGTCTGATGCGTTCCTGCGCGAACCGGTGCACCGCCTCGCGCAGGGCGTTCACGTCGTCGCCAAGGTCGAAAGTCATGGTGGCGTTGAACATCGGGCCTCCGCCGGCATTATTTGAACGTTTGTTCATTTACCACGACACCGCCGCCGGCGTCAACCGGTCGCGGTGCATCGGGGGCTTTCTGCCCCCTCTTGGCCCGGCGGGCCAATTCACCCCCGAGGATATTTCGCGACAGAAGAAGGAACGCGCCGTGGCCCGGAGCGCTTCGGCGCGACCGGCGCGGCGGCGGGCGGCTCAGCCGGCATCTGGGGGGCCCTTTCCTGCGCGCCCGGGGGCCTGTGCGGCAACGCGTTCGACGGCCGCCGCCTCGGCCGCGATGATGCCCGAGATCAGGGCGCAGTCGTCCAGGCTGAAGGTCAGCGGCAGGCGCATGTCCAGCAACCCGGCCAGCGCCTCGCGGGTCTGCGGCATGGGGGGCGTTTCGAAATACCGCCAGCTGTCGTAGCGCGAGGTGAACGCCACGGGTTCGCTGTTGCCGAACCACTTCAATTCGACACCGCGCGCGGCGCAGCGCGCGATGAAGGCGCGTATCTGGTCGCTGCTGCACGCGGCGAGGCGGAACTGGATCGAGGAGCCGACGAAGGATTCGCCCGCCGGGCGTTCGATGAGCTCGAGCCCGGGGCGCCCGCGCAGGCCCTTTTCCATGGCGCGGTAGCGCGCGTTCCAGGCTGCGCACTGATCGGGCAGCGCGCGCAGTTGCACCCGCAGGATTGCCGCGCGCAGATTGTCCATGCGCCCGGACATGTTGGGGGTGTCGTATTTCACCTTCTCGAACACCTCGGGCGGGGGCGCGGCGCGGTGACGCGCATACAGCATGTAGCTGCCCGAAAGGACGATGGCGCGCGCCATGACCTCGGGGGAATCGCAGATCAGCAGCCCCCCCTCGCCCGAGTTCAGATGCTTGTAGGTCTGGGTCGAGTAACAGCCGATCACCCCGTGCCGCCCCGAGGGCGTGGCGCGCCAGCTTGCGCCCATGGTGTGGGCGCAGTCCTCGATCACCTGCACGCCCGCCCGGTTGCACAGCGCCATCAGCGCATCCATGTCGCAGATGTGGCCCCGCATGTGGCTGAGCAACAGCACGCGGGCGCCGCTTTCGGCGATCCTGCGTTCCAGGTCGTCCAGGTCGATCACCAGCGCCCGGGTCACTTCGACCAGCACCGGTTCGGCCCCCAGCGAGGCAATGGCCCCGGGAACCGGCGCCAGGGTAAAGGCATTGGTCAGCACCCGGTCGCCCGGTCCGACCCCCAGGGCGCGCAGGGCGCAGCTCAGCGCGTAGCCCCCCGAGGCCACGGCAAGGCAGTATCGTGCCCCGGTAAAGGCGGCGAATTCCTGTTCCAGCAGCGCGGTTTCTCCGGCCTCGCCCGGCTCCAGGTTGTAGCGGTGCAACCGGCCGTGGCGCATCACCGCCACCGCCGCCTCGATCGCCGCATCGGGGATCGGCTCCTGCTGGGTGAAGCTGCCTGTGAATACGCTGGCTGACTCGTCGTGCATGGCGACAGATGGCCCCGTCCGGCGGCCAAGGTCAATGGGGCCATTGTTTCCGGGGCGAAAACGATTCCGGCGCCCGCACGGTTTGATGCGCCGAGGGAACGCCGGCGTCCTGTTTTCGGCAATGAAACGTGGTGAAAGAACATGTGATCGGTTAAAGCCTTGCCTGGGATGCACGAACGGTTATCCCGCCTGACAAAGCCCGCGGCTCGACAGGCGCAACTGGACCGGACAGCATGCGGCGCAGACGGGATATTGACGAGGAGCGGATAGTGACGAGGATGCGATGCCCACAGCCCTGATCGTTCTGGCCGCGGGCCAGGGAACGCGGATGAATTCCGAGTTGCCGAAAGTGCTGCACCCGCTTGCGGGGTTTGCGCTGTTTGCCCATGCGCTGAACGCCGGGCGCGCCCTGCAGGCGGCGCGCACCGTGCTGGTCACCGGCCATGGCGGCGCGGCAGTCGCCGAAGCGGCGCGCGCGCTTGACCCGGCGATCGTCATCGTCGAGCAGGCCGAGCAACTGGGCACGGCCCATGCGGTGGCCCAGGCGCGTGCGGCGCTGGAGGGGTTCGAAGGCGATGCGGTGGTGCTTTACGGCGACACGCCTTTCGTGCGCCCCGAAACCCTTGACGAAATGGCCCGGGCGCGAAAGCGGCACGACATCGTGGTTCTGGGGTTCGAGGCCGCCGATCCGGGGCGCTACGGGCGCCTGGTGATGGCGGCAAACCGGCTGGAACGCATCGTCGAGTTCAAGGACGCAACCGAAGCCGAACGCCGCCTGACCCTTTGCAACAGCGGCATTGTCATGGCCGATGCGGCGCAGATGTTTGCTCTGATCGAGGCGGTGAAGAACGACAATGCAAGCGGCGAATACTACCTGACCGATATCGTGGCCCTGGCCAATGCGCGCGGGCTTTCGGCCGGGGTCGTCACATGCGACGAACGCGAAACCCTGGGCATCAACACCCGCGCCGAGCTGGCCGCCGCCGAAGCGCTGTTCCAGGCGCGCGCGCGCGAAGCGGCGCTGGAAAACGGGGTGACGCTGCAGGCGCCCGAAACCGTGTTCTTCGCGCTGGATACCGTGCTCGGGCGCGATGTGACGGTTGAACCGAACGTGGTGTTCGGCCCCGGCGTCACGGTGGAAACCGGCGCGCGCATCCGCGCCTTTTCGCATCTGGAAAGCTGCCATGTGGGCACGGGCGCGATCGTCGGCCCCTTCGCCCGGCTGCGCCCCGGGGCCGAGCTTGCCAACGACGTGCGCGTCGGCAACTTCGTCGAGATCAAGAACGCCCGCATCGGCGACGGCGCCAAGGTCAATCACCTCAGCTATATCGGCGATGCCGAACTGGGCGAGGCCACGAATATCGGCGCCGGCACCGTCACCTGCAACTTCGACGGCATCAACAAGCACCGCACGGTGATCGGCAGACGCGCCTTCATCGGCTCGGACACGATGCTGGTGGCGCCGGTGAAGGTGGGGGACGAGGCGATGACGGCAAGCGGATCGGTGATCACGGAAAACGTGCCCGAGGGCGCGCTGGCGCTGGGGCGCGCCCGACAGGTCAACAAGCCCGGCCTGGCCCGCAGGTTGTTCGAAAAGTTCAAGGCAGCCAGGGCAAGCCACGAAAAGGACAACTGAAAATGTGCGGTATTGTAGGTATCCTCTCCAGCCACGAGGCGGCGCCAATCCTTGTCGAGGCGCTCAAGCGGCTGGAATATCGCGGCTATGACAGCGCCGGCATCGCCACCGTGGATGCCGACGGCCGGCTGGACCGCCGCCGCGCCGTGGGCAAGCTGGTGAACCTGTCCGACCTGCTGGTGCACGAACCGCTGCCGGGCAAGGCCGGGATCGGCCACACCCGCTGGGCCACCCACGGCGCGCCCTCGGTGGCCAACGCCCACCCGCACCGCGCCGGTCCGGTGGCGGTCGTGCACAACGGCATCATCGAGAATTTCCAGGAGCTGCGCGCCGAACTTGCCGCGGATGGCGTTTCGCCGCAGACCGAAACCGATACCGAAACCGTCGCGCTCATGACCCGGCAGCACATGGACCGGGGGCTGGCGCCGCTCGAGGCCGTCGAGGCCACGATCGCCCGGCTCGAAGGCGCCTTTGCGCTGTGCTTCCTGTTCCAGGGCGAAGATGACCTGATGATCGCCGCACGCAAGGGCTCGCCGCTGGCGATCGGGCATGGCGATGGCGAAATGTTCGTCGGCTCGGACGCCATCGCGCTGGCCCCGCTGACCAGCCGCATCACCTATCTCGAAGAGGGCGACCGCGCCGTGATCCGGCGCTCTGGCGTCCAGTTCCACGACGCCGCGGGCAAGCCGGTCCGGCGCGAGATCAGGCAGATCGACATCGACGCGGCCAACGTCTCGAAGGCCGGGCACAAGCACTACATGGCCAAGGAAATCGCCGAACAGCCCACCGTGCTGGCCGAGGTCCTGGCCTGTTACCTGAACGCGGACGGCAGTGACGTGCTGCTGCCCGAGGGGCTGGATTTCAGCAGGTTCGAGCGCATCTCCATGGTCTCCTGCGGCACCGCCTATTACGCCTGCCTGACCGCGCGCTACTGGTTCGAACAGGTGGCGCGCCTGCCCGTCGATGTCGATGTGGCCAGCGAATTCCGCTACCGAGAACCGCCGGTCGGCAAGGGCACGCTGGCGATATTCATCAGCCAGTCGGGCGAAACCGCCGACACCCTGGCCGCGCTGCGCTACATGCGCGGCAAGGCGCAGCAGGTGGTGTCGCTGGTGAACGTCGCCGAAAGCTCGATCGCGCGCGAAAGCGACATCGCGCTGCCGACCCTGGCGGGGCGCGAAATCTCGGTTGCCTCGACCAAGGCCTTCACCTGCCAGTTGACGGTGCTGGCGGCGCTGGCGCTGAAGGCGGCGCACCAGCGCGGGGCGATCGGGGCCGAGGACCTGGCCGCGCGACTGGCCGAATTGCGCACGCTC
>JALSRF010000270.1 GCA_026984895.1 Paracoccaceae bacterium | reverse complement strand
TGACAATGTATTTTCCAAGGTGCGCCCGCGCGCTGAAACCGCGGGCGCGCAGCGGCGCGCGCATTGCGTTGTGATCGGTGCGTTCGGGGTCGAGCAGCACGATACTGACCCGCAGCCGGTCAAGCGCGGCGGCAAAGCGGTCTGCGGGCATCTGCACCTCGGGCCGTTTCCAGAACCGGAACAGGGCGGTGCGCAGGTCCAGTTCTGCGCGGGGAAATTGCGCGACCCGCTGATAGACATAGACCTCGCGCGCTTCGACCAACGGACGGGGCCGGTCCAGGGTGGGGATCCAGGCGGCCACGTTTTCGGGGGCCAGGATCACGTCATCGGGGCCGGCCATCGCATTGAGCCGACGCGCAACCGCATAGTCGCCGCGCGGCACCTTCAGCGCGGAAAAGCCGAACTCGGCCCGGTGCAGGATCGAGCCCGGCGCCACCAGCCCCCCCGCCAGCGCCGCCAGGACGAGGCCGCGCAGCACCGTGTTGCGCATCGACCAGACCAGCCCCAGCATTACCGCCATGGCAAAGGGCAACGGGATCGCCCAGAACAGGCGCTGGTTGTTGCCACCGGTCACCATGCGCGCAAACAGGTCCCACAGGAACGGGTTCAGCGCCACCAGCAGCACCCCCAGCACATAGAGCGATGACAGCCGCAGCGCCGCCCCCGCAAAGGCCGCGGCGGCCGCGCCGAAGATCAGCGCCAGCGAGATCGCATGCATGTAAGGCGTGCCCATCACCCCCCAGAACAGCCCGCCGAAGCGCACCGCATTGCCGGTGATATCCAGCACCGATACCTCATGGATGATGCGCGGCGGCGGATCGAAAACCAGCAGGTAGCCCGCCAGCGCCGCCGGGTAGACGATGATCGCCAGCAGCCGGAAGGGGCGCAGGTTTGCCGGAAAGCGGGCGAACAGGAACGGAAAACCGGCAAAGGCCGCGGCCATCGGCCCGGCATAAAGCGCGTTTGCCGTGAACCCCAGCGACACCACCATGGCGACCGCCAGCAGGAGCAGCGCGCGCCGGCGATTGTCATGGAGGGCCGAGACGCTCAGAAACGCGATCAGCGGCACCATGACCGTCAGAAACGGCCCCTTGCCCTGAAAGAAGCGCGTCAGCCCGTGGTAGCCATAGCTGCGCACCGCCCCGTCCATGGCCAGCAGCAGCGCCAGGTGAAACAGCAGCACGACGATGCCCGTCCCCCCGAACAGCGCGCGGTAGATCAGCACGAAAACGCCTGCGCTCCACACGATGACGAGGGCCGGCAGCAGCGCATGGGCCGCCAGGATCGCCGAAACCCCGCTGACATCGGCCAGAAGCGCCGCCAGAAGCTGGTAGCTTTCAAGGCGGTAGGTGGATTTCAGCAGGTCGATCCCGGCAACGCCCAACATCGTGTCATGGGTGAAAAGCGCCGTGCGGTCGCGCAGCGCCCCGACGGCGAGGTTCACGAACAGGCTGTCGTCCCGATCGGGCACCGAGGTCAGGAAATACACCCCCAGCAGGAGCAGCGCCACCAGCACGAATTCGACCGGCGCCGAAAGCCCGCCGGGCCCGTCCCCGGGCGCGCGCGCGACGACGATGCCGGGCCGATTGCGCGGCCCGAGCGCGAGCGCGGCAAGGGCGGTCACGATGGCCAGCCCCCAGAACGGCAGGAAGATGCTGGTCTTGTACTGGATGGCGGCGGTCACGACGAAACCCGCCAGCAGCAGGGCGATGACCGTCAGCCTTGCCGGGCCGAGCGCGCCGATCCCGGCCCTGCGCACCGACAGGACGGGCAGGCGCATCCCCGGCGAGGCGAACAGCGCGCCGACATCGCTGCGCGCGCCCGCAAGGCCGGCCACAAGCGCGGCGGCGAAAACCGGGTAGAGCACCGCGAAGGGCAGGCCGGCAAGGGTGGCGATCTGGGTGCCCACGGTCCAGACGGCAAGAAAGCACAGGCCGAACATGAACACGGCGCCGGGCAGCCGCAGCCCGGCCGCCTGTCGATGCGACAGGCCGCTCACCGGTATCCCCTTGTGCATGCGATCCCGTTCATGGACCCGTTACTCCTGCGGTATGAACCGGGGCAGGGGCCCTGCCAGGCTGGCCAGCACCTCGTCCAGCCGGGCCGCGGCCTGCGCGGCGGTTTCCCCCTTGTCGATCAGCGTCGTCAGCCGCACCAGCGCCCCGTCGGTGCGCCCGGTCGTGATCCCGTCTGCCAGCAGCCAGAACTTGGCGGCGAAATCCCAGGCGATCTTGCGCCCCTTCTGGTCGAACCAGTAGTAGACCAGCATCCGGGTTTCACCCTTCTGGATGATGGCGCGGTTGATGTTGAACGCCCGCGGCCAGCCCAGGCGAGGGGCGATGTCGATGCGCTCCAGCCGGGCGATTTCCCAGCCCGCCCCCGGCAGGCAGATTTCGGGGGAATGCACGCCGCCGCGGCTCTGATCCGCATACCAGGCCATGAACAGCCCCACATCCGGGCGCCCGTCCGGGTTCGACAGCACGACAGAACGATAGTCGTCGGCGCCGAGCTTCACCACCACGCTGGATTGCAGCGGCCGCGCCGGACCCGACTGTTTCCAGTTGCCGAGCCGGTGCGGGAAGGTGGCGAAGGTTTCGCGGGCGATCGTGCCGGTTTCGCGCGCGGGCAG